>CAZDHQ010000644.1:0-3253 GCA_964505135.1 uncultured Ferruginibacter sp. | reverse complement strand
AAGACATCTGGACGCTGGGTGACAATCCATTGTATCGTATATGTCCAATGGATCAGTTGATGCATCAAAAGCCCGATTTGATGATCAATATTTCTGCTTCTCCTTTTGACTATACGCATGATGAAGATCGTAAAGCAACTGTAAAATCAAACGTGGTAAAATATAAACTGCCTATGTTTTACTGCAATGCAGTGGGCAGCCAAACAGAAATTGTTTTTGATGGTGCTTCATTGGTGTTTGATAAAGATGCCAATTTATGTGGCCAATTACCGTCATTTGAATCAAGCCTGCAGGGTTTTGTTTTGAATGATGATGGTTCGATAGCTGGAAATATTTTGGAACCTGCATCCCATATGCCGGATGCTGAGTTAAACCCCATTGCATTGGATGAAAACTTAAACATCAGGCAGGTATATGATGCGATTGTAATGGGTATTAAGGATTACTTCAGCAAGATGGGCTTTAAAAAGGCGATTATAGGCAGCAGCGGTGGTATTGATAGTGCTGTTACTATTGCATTAGCTTGTTCGGCTTTGGGTGCAGAGAACGTAAGAGCTATATTAATGCCTTCTCAATACAGTACCGGGCATAGCGTGAGTGATGCGGAACAATTGAGCAAGAACCTGGGCAATCCTTATGATATTGTGCCCATCAAAAATATTTTTGACAGCTTTCTAACAGAGCTTCAACCCATTTTTAAAGACCTGCCTTTTAGTATTGCCGAAGAAAATATCCAAAGCCGTACAAGAGGAAATTTGTTGATGGCTATCGCCAATAAATTTGGTTATATCTTGTTGAATACATCCAACAAAAGCGAACTGGCCACCGGCTACGGAACATTGTATGGCGATATGGCAGGCGGACTCGGTGTTTTGGGTGATTGTTATAAACTGCAAGTATATGCATTGGCACATTACATTAACCGTGAAAAGGAAATCATTCCTGAAAATATAATCACCAAGGCACCTTCTGCAGAATTAAGACCTGGCCAAAAAGACTCAGACTCATTACCAGAGTATGATATACTGGATAAAATTTTGTTCCAATACATTGAAAGACGGCAAGGTCCTAATGAAATAAAATCGCAGGGTTTTGATGCGGCATTGGTAGATCGGATACTAAAGCTGGTGAACGTAAATGAATATAAGCGGAACCAATTTTGTCCTATCATTCGTGTTTCTCCAAAGGCATTTGGTGTGGGAAGAAGGGTGCCTATCGTAGGTAAATACTTAAACTAAGATTAACAATAGAGGTAAATTATCCTGAGCCAAAACTCCTATTTTTTATGAGTTTTGGCTCAGGATGTAAAATTCTCTTTTTGCCAGGGAATAAATAAATGATCAAGAGTTAGCTGCTGATCAATTAAACCCAGGCTGTGTTCATTTGATTGCATACCCACTGTGGTGATAAGTGTAATAAACAGGTGTTTTCTTGTTTTGGTTTCCGTTTTAAAGATGCTTTTCTTTTGCTGTAATGCTGCTGCATATTTCTTGTCCAGTGTAAATTTATTTTCGTAAAATTTTATTTCACAGAGGTTAATGCAGTTGTCACGGCGATTAATAACCAGGTCTATTTGAGCTGCATCTTTGCTGCTGTTTCCTTTGCTTTTCCAGATAGCAGTTTCGCTATAAATACCGTGTATACCCAACGCTGTTTTTATAGCTGGTATATGTTTCATACAAATACTTTCAAATGCTAAACCACTCCAGCTTTTCCAGGTTGGTGTATCGCTTAGCCTTGTCCATGTGCCTTTTCCACTATTGCGGTTATTTTCCATAAATTTTAAATAAAACAGTGAATATTCATCTGTTAGTTTATAGATACTGTCTTTTATTTTCTTTCCGATGGGTATATAGGCAGTAATAAATCCTGAAGCAGATAACTCTTCTAATAGCGCTGTAGTGCTGCCGCCACTTTGCAGTTTACATACTTTTATAAGCTCATTCCTGTTTAATCCCATCGGCTTTGCTGCAAGTGCTTTTATTACTTTAAAATGCCTGTCTGCACTGTCAAATAGAGCTTTGTATAGATCAGTAAACTCGTTGTACAGAAAGCCATTTTTATTAAAGCAGGCTTTATCTATTATTTGTGCAGCACTTAAGCCAGGTGCAGCCTGTTCCAGGTAGTGTGGAATACCGCCAAATGCCATGTATAACTGTGTTACTTGGTAGCGGTTTAATTGAACATTTCGGCTTTTTAAAAACGCTTCTGTTTCGTATAATGAAAATGGCTGTAGTTCTATTTTCTGTGTGATCCGGTTATGAAGGCCACCCTTATTTCTCACCACATTTTGAATCATCCAACTGGCTGCAGAGCCGCACAGTATTACAGTAAGATTATTTTGCCTGCTGGCCCATGTGTTCCAAAACTGTTCAAATGCCGCCAGGAGATTTGATTTAGCTGTTTGCATCCATGGAAACTCATCCAGGAAGAAAACCATTTTTTTTCGCCGGATCTTTTTTTGTAAAAGTGAAGCTGTTAATTCAAAGGCTGCAAACCAGTCTGAAGGAGCAGGTAAAGCAATATTGTTATTCAACTGCTTTGCCAATGCGCTGTAATAATTTGTTAGTTGAATACCGGTTTCTACATTGTGTACACCTGAATATTCAAAAATAATTTCCTTTTTTAAATAGCTTCTGATCAGGTAGGTTTTACCAATTCTTCGGCGGCCATATACTGCTACCAACTCTGCTTTGGGGGTGCTTAAAGCCTTTGCCAGTAAAAGCTTTTCCTCATCTCGTCCAATAATTTCATTTGTTTCCATTGCAAAAATCTTGAGCCAAAAGTGTAAAAAATACTGAGATTTGGCTCAAGATTTTTCCATTATCCTGAGCCAAAACTTGTATTTTTTATGAGATTTGGCTCAGGATAATTACTATTGACTAAAATCATGAAACTATATTTTTTCTACAACCACCGCTGTTCCATATGCTAATACTTCTGTGATACCCTGCATCACTTCATTGGCATCATAGCGCATATTGATAATGGCGTTGGCACCACGTTCATCTGCATGTCTTATCATTAATTGGTATGCTTCTTCCCTTGCAGTTTCGCAGAGTTCTACATAAATGGAGAGTTTGCCTCCAAATAAAGATTGGATACCACCACCAATATTGCCCAGCAGGCTTCTGCTCCTCGCTGTAATTCCTCTTACTACGCCAAGTTGTTTGGTAATGCGGTATCCTTCAAGGTTGGTGGCTGTGGTTACTAATTGTTGATCTACCATGTTTTTTTCTTTAAAGATAGCCGT
>CAZDHQ010000643.1:0-3255 GCA_964505135.1 uncultured Ferruginibacter sp. | reverse complement strand
ATCAATGATCTTTTTATTGGTTTCAAAACTCTCGAACTCCACTGCTATCATCAATCCACAACTTCTTACTGCTTTTATTGAAGGATGATGAAGATTTGAAAGAAATAACAGTTCTTTCTTTTTTACGGAGGCAACCAGGTTTTCGTCAAGCAACACATTAAATGCAGC
Organism: uncultured Ferruginibacter sp.; assembly: GCA_964505135.1. GTDB lineage: Bacteria > Bacteroidota > Bacteroidia > Chitinophagales > Chitinophagaceae > Ferruginibacter. The sequence goes on along the minus strand of CAZDHQ010000643.1, from coordinate 3,087 downwards.
AAGACCAGCAGCGCAACATACAGGATGACCTCCAAATGTATTAATATGCCCCAGCACGGGATTATGCGTAAAGCTGTCCATTATTTTTTTGTCTGCTACAAATGCACCCAACGGCATACCACCTCCCAAAGCTTTGCCCAATAATAAAATATCAGGTACTATATCAAATTGTTCAAAAGCAAAGAGTGAACCATTGTGCCCAAAGCCGCATTGTATTTCATCCAGTACGAGCAAGGTTCCGGTTTCATCACAGCGTTTACGCAATGCCGTTAGCCATCCGTTTAAAGGCACAAGCACACCAGCTTCTGCCTGCACTGTTTCTGCAATTACACAAGCTGTTTCTTCTGTGATATATTCTAAATCTTCAAAAGAGTTGTATTGCAGTTGAACAATACCAGGCAGCAAAGGCCGGAATGCATTGCGCCAGTATTCATCTCCCATAAGACTGAGTGATCCCTGGGTACTACCGTGATAACTGTTTTTGAATGAAACTATTTTCGTTCTGCCCGTGTATCTTTTGGACAGCTTCATAGCGCCTTCAGTGGCTTCACTTCCACTGGCGGTGAAAAAAACGGAATTGAGAGAAGTAGGGAAATGATCAGTTAATTTTTTTGCATATGCTACCTGTGGCGTTTCCACCAGTTCGCCATACACCATAATATGCATGTACTTTTCAGCTTGTGCTTTAACTGCCTCAATTACTTTTGGATGGCAATGGCCCACATTGCAAACACTAATGCCGCCAATCCAATCAATATATTCTTTTCCCGCTGCATCCCACATGCGACTGCCACTTGCCTTTACAATTTCCAATGCCAAAGGTGCCGCCGATGTTTGCCCTACATGATGTAGAAATAATTGCCGTTGATTCATGTATGCAAATGTCGTAATGGAAATTTGTATTTATACAGGCGAATTTTCAATCTATTGATTTATTCACTTTTCAGCGAACGCAGGTAGGCCACAATGTTAGCCAATTCCTGCTCTGAAATGCCAGAGACGGATGGTTCCGGCATCATGCTTTTATTCTGCTTTTCCCTACTGGCAATTTTATTTACCGGTATCACATGCTTCTGCCCGTTCACATCCTTGATGGTGATATTCTCTTTGCCATCAGCAATTAAAAATCCATACAATGTTTCGCCATCTTTTGTAGTAACCAGCCATGGCTCATAACCAAAAACAATAGCTGCACTTGGATTGATAATAGCATCCAGTAAGGTTGCATTATCAAATTTCTTTCCAATGGAAGTTAATTCAGGTCCAATGTTTTTGCCCTCTGTTCCTGCCTTATGGCAGATGCCACAGCGATTAATAAACACGGTTTTACCATCTGCTGCATTTGCATTTAAAGCCAGTATTTTCTGTGCTTCATACACTTTTACCACGCCAGGGCGCTTGAAATACTTACCTGCCTGTGTACGTACTGTGATGTCAGGATTATTAAAAATGCGTTCTTCTATTATTGGTAATACTCTTGCAGGAATCTTCTGCTGCGCCATCAAACCGATCAGCATTTGACCTCCCATGCTATCAGCGGCCAGTGCTTCTGCATTCCATTTATTTTCATCAAATGCCAAACCCTGGTCAAGCATCTTTTGCACTTTTACTTTCATTGCTGCCAGCTTTCTTTCATAAGGGCCATTCAAAGCTGCTTTACTCCAGTCAATCAGTTTAGCCCAATCATTGGTTTGCCTAAAAGAGGCCCAATAAGAAGCATCTTCTGCTACCAGCTTATCCGTTGACTTTACATAGGCAAGCATTGCTTCAGCAGCTTCTTTTGTTTTTACAAAGGCGAGCCCTGTTAGCATTTTCTTTTTTAATGCAGTATCTGATTTGTTGCTATTGATGATTTGGACAAAATCACTTACAGCGGCTGGTGGGTGTAACCGCCATGCAAAATCTTTCATTGCATCAGTCCAGTCTGCAGGGTTGGATTTACCCATCGCCATTTTCAATGTATCATACCAGAAAGCAGCATCCTTATCCATTGCAGCCCCGGCTGCCTCCAGGTACCATCTGTCTTTACCATCATACTGTTTTGCGATGTTGAACAGCGTATTTTTCTTAGCATCAAGTGATGAGTCTCTAAGTGCAATTGCTACTTCTCTTCTTACAAAAGCAGACTGATCATTTGCCATCATTTCGCAGAGTGGCAATATATTGATGCCCTGCTGTCGGCTTGCTCTAAAAGCAACCAGCCTCCATTCTTCCTTTTCACTTTGCAACAATGATTTCACTTTTTCTTTTCCTTTCTCACCCAGCTTGCTTAACAGCCAGATAGCTCTTGCCTGGTAAAAAGGATTATCATCATCCAGTAAAGCAACTACCTGTTCGTATACTGCATCGCCTTTTTGCTCTAATAAATTAAAAGCGGTATTGCGAACATTAATAGCCGGGCTTTTCAACGCTGTTATTTGTCCTTCGGTTGTAGTAAAATCATATTTGGGCGCAGTAAGTTTTTTCCTCTTTGGTGCAATGCGGTAAATTTTTCCTATTCCCAAAGTGTCTTCCATTGCATGACCGCCCACAATAGGATCATACCAGTCTGCTACATAAATAGCCCCATCGGTTCCAATGGCCACATCACTTGGCCTGAACCATTTTTCATGCTGATGATTGGAAGCGCTGTCATTCCATAGATACAGCGCTGTATCTTCTTTCAATGATGTGATGAAGTTGGTACGCTTTCCTAAATCATAGCCAGCATTTTTCATTTGAGGCAGGTAGCCAAACACTATGTTTCTTCCTGCATCTGCACTTAATAAAAGTCCACGATACTGTTTTCCCAATGCATCGCTTTCATTCATAACAATTCCAGTAGGTGCACCTGCACCAGTACGGTCTCCTGCCGGAATTACTCCCGGATCTTCCTGGTGCCAGTGTGCAGTAAAAATATCCTGGCCCGGGCGCTGGTCTGCATCCCAGCTCCTGGTGCCATCGGTACTAAAATAACCAGCATTACCTCCCTCCATCAGCCAGGTGGTGCGGCAGGTAACCACTTGATCATCGTTATCATTCTGCCACATATTGCCATAAGAATCCTGTGTTAATTCATAAGCATTTCTAAAATTGTGTCCCATTACC
>CAZDHQ010000642.1:0-3263 GCA_964505135.1 uncultured Ferruginibacter sp. | reverse complement strand
TGCTTTTATAATAAAGCTGCTATCCCCGGGTTTTAAATTTATTTCCATAGCAAAAGCGCCGGTTGCATAAACTTTTACAGGCTGGTTGTTAATAGTAATATCACAACCCTTGCAGGTGGAACCTATAATGAACTGGCGTGGACTGCTTACGTTATTCGTCGTTTTAAAAGGATTGACTAATTTAATATATGCTGTTTGCTGTGCTTTAGCCGTAACGCTAAAAATAAAAACAAATAATAAAGCTAAAATCCGCATGAACACAAAAGTTATGCTGTAAAAGTAAGTATAAAAAAAGGGAGCTTCAATGGCTCCCTTCTGTAATGCTATGTCTCAATGCTTATTTGTAGTTATAAGTAACGCCATTTTTAATTGATTGCTTCACACCAAATCCGTCGTTCTTATCTGATGTAAGAAGAATGAACGGTGCACCTAATTCAGCAGCAGCTTCTTTAATTCTCCTGGTAGCTTTCTTATCTGCTGAGCCTGCAGTATTATAAGATAGTAAACCTGAAGTTTTACCTCTCACATCTTCACCTTTCTTTAAGCCCACCACCTGGCTGGCATCTGTAAGAATTTGTACTTTCTCCCAGTCATCTTTTCCTGATACAACAATTTTTTCACTGATGTCTTCTTTTCTTCCTGAACTGTAGGTAATACTTGCAATTGCAAGTTTACCAATTGTTTGTTCAGCATCTTCCCCGGGATATTTATAAGTGATTACGTTTTCACCTACTTTAACAACTTTTACTTCAAGGGTTTCGCCAGAGTGTTTTACCATTTTGTCATTTTGAGCAAAACTAACCAGGGCGATAATGTTTACTAACGCTAACAAAAAAAACTTTTTCATAATAATTAAAGGTTTAAGGACAACAAATATATTCGAGATTTCTTATAAACAAAATTTATTTAACAATCTTATTCTTAAAAACAACTGATTCGTTATCGATAGCATTCTCCGTTTATCAAATTTACTTGCTACAGGACTTTACGGATGACTGAAGCAGAGAGAATGAAAATTTCATTGTGTGAACTGATCCAAACTTAGTTTGAATTGTAATTGAAGAATGGTAAAATACCAGCACGCAATTTTCAATACATTCGCTTTACAAAAAACTTACTATGACAAGAAAGCATTTTAACATTTTGGTATGTGCTACAGCATGCTTATTCTCTATACAAGTTCATGCACAGGGTCCAAAAAAGTTTATTGATTCATCCAATATGGATTTATCGGTAAAGCCTGGAGATGATTTTTATACGTATGCCAACGGCACCTGGGTAAAAAACAATCCTGTTCCTGCAAAGGAAACACGCTGGGGAAGTTTTATGGAGCTAAGAGATTTTAATATCAATGCCGTTAAAACCGTACTGGAGAAATCTGCGGCTGATAAAAGTGCAGCAGCAGGATCTGTTGCAAAACGTGTGGGAGATTTTTACACCGCAGGCATGGATAGTACAGCCATTGAACAAAGAGGCGCTACCCCTGCGCTGCCTTATTTACAAAGCATTGATGCGATAGCAAGTATGCAGGATGTGATCAATAAAATAAATGAATTGCGTGTGTCTGGTCTTGCAAGTCCTTTGTATGGCTTTTATGTAGGGCAAGACAGAAAAAATGTAGAACACATGATTCCGCAGTTTAGCCAGGGCGGTACATCCTTACCAGACAGGGATTATTATTTAAAAAATGACAGCCGCAATACCGCCATACAGGAAGCGTATAAAAAATACATCACCACGCTTTTCACATTGGTGAATGTGCCGCAGGATAAAGCAAAGCAAAATGCTAACACCATTTATGAGCTGGAGAAAAAATTAGCTGCTGCGCAAATGAGCAGGGTTGAAATGAGAGACCCTTATAAAACTTACAATAAATATTTTGTTGCAGATTTTTCTAAAACAACGCCTGCTATTAATTGGTCGGGGGTGCTCACACAATTAAAAGTGGCTGGTGAAGACAGCATCCTGGTAAACAATCCTTCTTTCTTTAAAACAGCGGATAGCTTACTAAATGCTATACCTGTTGCAGACTGGAAAGTTTATTTACAATGGAATATTCTTAAAAATGCAGCGTCTCATTTAAGTAGTGCCTTTGTAGATGCCAGCTTTGCATTTAACCAGGTGTTAAGTGGACAAAAAGTCCAGACGCCACGCTGGCAGCGCATGAGCCAGTTAACAGATAACTCTATTGGTGAACTGCTGGGGCAATTATATGTGAAAGATTATTTTAAGCCTGAAGCAAAAGCAAGAATGGAAGAACTGGTAAGCAATCTTCGCAAGGCATTTGCTATCCGCATAAAGAACCTTGACTGGATGAGTGATGCTACCAAAGAAAAAGCATTAACTAAGTTAGCTGCCTTTAGGCCAAAGATTGGATATCCTGATCAATGGAAAAATTATGATGGACTGGAAATAAATGCAGGAAAGCATTTTGAGAATATGGTGAACGTAGGCAAATGGAATTACGATTTTATGATCAGTCAACTGGGTAAACCCGTAGACCGTGAACGCTGGGGTATGACACCACCAACGGTAAATGCCTATTACAATGCAACGTTGAATGAAATTGTTTTTCCTGCAGGTATTTTACAATTTCCATTCTTTGATGCCAATGCAGATGATGCGATCAACTATGGAGGGATTGGCGCTGTGATTGGTCATGAGATGAGTCATGGTTTTGATGATAACGGCAGCAAGTATGATGCAGATGGCACATTAAGAAACTGGTGGACCGATGGAGACAGAACAAAGTTTGAAGCAAAAACAAAATTGTTGGGCGAGCAATATGATGCCTATACTATTTTAGATACCATCCATGTTAATGGTAAACTTACCATGGGAGAAAACATTGGTGATCTGGGAGGATTGAATGTAGCGTACGAAGCATTTAAGATGACCAAGCAAGGCCAGTCAAAACAAAAGATAGATGGCTTTACACCAGACCAGCGTTTCTTTTTATCATGGGCGCAGGTATGGAGAGGCAATGTATTACCACCAACTGCAGCACAGTTGATCATTACAGATCCACACTCGCCGGGTGAATACAGAACCATTGGTGCACCGGTAAATATGGATGCATGGTATAAAGCGTTCAAGATAAAAGAAGGTAATAAACTATATAAAAAACCTGCAGATAGAATCAAAATCTGGTAAACAAAAAAGAATTGAAATTTCTACAGATGCACACTTCACGGTGTGCATTTTTATTTATTGATGATTGTAGTGCTACAAATATTGGCTGTTTGAGGAATAACATCCCCACA
>CAZDHQ010000641.1:0-3265 GCA_964505135.1 uncultured Ferruginibacter sp. | reverse complement strand
TAGCGGAACAGTCACTTTTAGTGGCACAGCTCCTCAAAATGTGCCGACAGGTATTTTTACAAGCAACACTATTGGTAACCTGAATATTCTTAATGCTACAGGAGTTACTTTTAATAGCAGCACAGCAGTAACTGGAACCATGACGGTAAATGGTCTTTTCACGCCAACTTCTTCTGCTGTTTTAAGTGGAGGCACTTTAACTGATTACGGAACAATACAGGTTAACAATACAACGGTACCGAACAGCCTGGCAGGTCAATACACACAGACAACCAAAACAACTAGCGGCTTAACAGTGGAGTTTAATGGCGCTGCAGCTCAATCAGTAGATGCGCTTACCTATGGCTCATTAAAAATCAGCAATTCCAATGGAGCCGCTTTAAATGGTAGCGCTACTGCCGGCAGCTTAAACCTAAATGCTGGTATTTTATCAATCGGAAACAATACCTTAACCGTTAACGGTGCTGTTAGCCGAACTGCTGGTGCACTTGCAGGTTCTATCAGTTCCAGTCTTACCCTGGGGGGTGCAGCGGGCACACTGTTTTTTGATAACAGCGGTGCCAATAATTATCTAAAAGTTTTAACCATTAATAATGGTGCTTCTGCCACACTGGGCAATGCGCTTAATATAGCAGATTATGATGGTACAGCGGCAGAGGGAAGGTTGTCGGTAATCGGCAGCGGTATTTTAAACACCGGCGGCTTTCTTACCTTAAAATCTACAGCAAACGGAACCGCCAGGGTAGCGCCCGGAAATACGGCAGGAGGATATATTATCGGTGATGTAACTGTAGAAAGATACATTCCCCAAAATGCAACAAAGGCCTGGAGACTTCTGGCATCCAATACTATTGGTCAAACCATTAACCAGGCATGGCAGGAGGGGCAGGCAAATTCCGCTTCTAATACCAATCCAGGTTTGGGTACCATGATAGCAGGAAAATTTACTACCATACCCCTGGCGCAGGCAGCCGGATTTGATACCATTTCTCCTGGTCCATCTTTATACAAATACGATGGAGCCACCGATAGTTTAGTGGCTGTTCCAAACACCAATCTTACCCAGCTAAGTTCTGAACAGGGTTACTTTTTATATTTGAGAGGAGACAGGAGTCCCGGACAGTTTGGAAGCAGTATACTTGCCAGCACACATACCACCCTGCGTAGCAAAGGAACTTTATTCCAGGGTAATCAACCAGTGACCAATATACCTGCTAATCAGTTCATTCTTTTACGAAATCCCTATGCTTCGGCAATTGACGTTCGTTTTATAGCAATGACTGGCGGCGTTACGGGCGCATTTCAAATATGGGATCCTAAACTGGCCGGGGGCTATAATTTGGGTGGTTTTCAAACTATTTTTAATAATGGATCAGAATACGTAATAACACCGGGGGGCGGAAGCTATGCTTCTGCTGGGAGCCCTGTTACTACTATTGAGAGTGGGTCTGCCTTTTTTATGCAAACGCTGGGATCAGCCGGTACTGTTCAGATAACCGAAGGTTGCAAAACACCAGGTAGCAAGGTGGTAATGAGGCCTGCAGGCGCAACAGGGGCATTACCAACCATCTCAACGAAATTATACTATGTAAGCGGTGGAAATCTTTCGCTGGCGGATGGAAATGTAGTGATATTCGATAATGCTTTCAGTAATGATGTAAGCAACGAGGATGTAAAAAAGAATACCAATTTTGGAGAAGACCTGGCGATTGCAAAAGCCGGCTATAATCTGGTGGTTGATAAACGTACGATACCTTCTACGGAAGATTCTGTTGTGTTCAGTGTACAAGGTTTAAAGCGTTCCAATTACAGACTGGAAGTTAATTCCACTGCGCCTGTGCCAGGTATGTACGCAACACTAGAAGATAAATTCACTAACAGCTCTATACTGCTGAACCTAACCGGTGTTACCACTTATGATTTTAGTGTAAACACTAACCCTGCTTCTTCAGCAGCAAACAGGTTCCAGATTAAGTTTACACCTGCAGTGGTGCTGCCAATTGTATTTACCAGTATTAAAGCTGCCCAGGTTAATAAAGACGTAAATGTGGAATGGAAAGTAACCAACCAAGGTGGTATTGCCAAATATGAAATTGAAAAGTCAAACGATGGCAGAAGCTTTGCAATAGCTGGCTCACAGGCTATCCAGAATGGCGCTGGTGAACTAACCTATAACTGGCTTGATAAAGCGCCAAAGCAGGGGGCTAATTACTACCGCATCAAATCAGTGGATGCAGCAGGCAAGGTTGCCTATACCAGCATTGCTAAAGTAATCATTAGTGAAAAAGGAACAGGTTTTGGTTTGTATCCAAATCCATTGCGTGCAAACGAATCGCTGAGTGTACAACTTGTAAATCAACCGGCAGGTTCTTATAATGTTCGTATCACAAGTGCTGCAGGCCAGGAGGTTTACAAGCAGGTATTAACGCATGCTGGTGGCAGTGCTTCTCAAAACATCAATACGCCGGCAAATATGGCTAAAGGTGTTTACCAGGTACGGGTGATCAGCAGGGAAAAAGTGATAGCAACCCAACAACTGGTGATAGAAAACTAATTCCTGATAATTTATTTGATGAGGTGCCTTGTAAAAGGCACCTTTTTTATTTCCTGCAGCAGGATGTTATCTTTATGGTTGTGGTGAATAAAGGTTACTTGCTGATAATTATTCGTGAAAATCTGTTGCTTGAAGAAATTAATAAACCGTCATTTTTACATTTATTACCGGGGGTTAAAATATTGTTGCATGAAAAAAAATATCCTGCTGTTTTTTTTAGGTACCTGTTTGTATGGCGTTTCAATAAGCCAGAGTTATGTGCCTGAGTTTAGCAATGCTAAAGTAAAAGTGAGGCCGGCAGTGCCCATTAAAGCTTATGCATTTGATTTGAAAGATGTGAGCGTTACTGATGGGATGTTTAAAAAAGCGATGGAACTGGATGCCAGGTATTTATTGGAGCTGGAGCCAGACAGGTTATTGCATCGCTTTCATGAATACGCCAAGCTGCCGGTGAAAGGAGAAATATATGGTGGCTGGGAAATGGAAACCATTTCTGGGCATACGCTTGGGCATTATCTTTCTGCCTGTGCCTTGATGTATGCTTCCACTGGAGATAAAAGATTCAAAGAAAAAGTTGATTATATCATTAATGAATTAGCTATCTGTCAACAGGCCCGCAAGAATGGTTATGTGGGCGGCGTGCCCAATGAAGATACTGTGTTTGCGCAGGTAGCCAGAGGTGAGATCCGTTCGCAGGGATTTGATTTGAAT
>CAZDHQ010000640.1:0-3272 GCA_964505135.1 uncultured Ferruginibacter sp. | reverse complement strand
TTGTTCGCCTGTGAGCAGGCTGGCGGAAAAGTCAGTGATATTGCTGATTTTATTGAACAACAATGAATTTGTGTTATTCTGGTAAACCAACGCTGAGTGCAAATGCCTGTTTGATAGAAACGACAACTTTAGTACAAGCCACAGCGCTTACCCTGGCTTTGCTATACAAATATTTTTTTCATTCAGGCAACCCGGCAAAGCAGGTCTGCATTTTAGATAATATAAACCAAACCATAGCGATTAAAATTTTATGGAGATCACTCAACTGGTAAAGGAGGCAAAGCAGGGAAGTGCGGCTGCACAGAAATGTCTCTTTGATCTATTGAGCGATCGGATGCTACTGCTGTGCAGGCGCTATGTGAAAAATGTGGAAGATGCAGAGGAAGTACTGCTGGATGGTTTTTACAAATTCTTTCATCACCTGCCTGAAATGCAATACCAGGGTGAAGCGGCACTGCTGGGCTGGCTGAAAAAAATAATGGTAAATGAATGCCTGATGCTGCTGCGGAAGAAAAATGTTTTTACGATTGTTACGGAAGCGGCGGCGGAAGATATTGTACTGGACAATTCTGTACTGGATGAATTATCTGCCAAAGAAATTTTTGAATTGATATTGCAGTTGCCCGTGGGTTATCGAACGATATTTAACCTGCACGAAATAGAAGGAATGGAACACAAAGAAATTGCCGCCCTGCTGGGTATTGCTGAAGGCACTTCTAAATCGCAACTGAGCAAGGCAAAATTATTATTACAAAAAAACCTATTGCAACATGGAACATACAGCAAACGAAAGAGCCGGTAGCAATAACTGGAAAGATAAGCTGGGAGATGCAGGCGCATTGAGTGATTACCTGTTGCCGGATAAAAGTGCAGCCTGGGAAAAACTGCATGGTCGCATGCATGCACCTGTGCAAAAGAAGAGGACTGGCTGGTATTGGCTGGCGGCGGCCTGCGTGCTGGGTTTTACAGGTGCAGCGTTTTTATTGCTTCATACAAAGCAGCAGGTAACCGTGGTGAAGCAGGAAGTGAAAATGAAAGCAGCTATTGATAGTATTTCGGTATTGCAACCTGCAAGTACGGCCACGGCAAAACCAAACCATGATGAAAGAACTGCGGTGATTGCTGCTACAAAGCTGCCTGCAACAAAATCGCTGAAAAAAATAATGATTGCACCGATACAAAGTGAAACAGTGAAAGCGAATGACAGTATGCTAATTACTGCCGGCAATACTCAACCCATTAATATTACACCTACAGCTCCACTAACGGCAACCAATACCCCGGAGAAGAAAAAACTAAAAGTGGTGCATGTGAATGAACTGGGTACTCCCCTGCCGGAGCTTCGCAGCCGGGTGGCCAATGATGATTACAGTGTAATACAGTTTAATATTTTGAACCAGCAATTTTTTAATACGGTGCCGGTGATACCTGTCGAAAAAACAAGTACTTCCTCTAAACATAAAAACATTCCCAACTAAATAAGATGAAACGAACACTATTATTCGTAATGCTTTTAATAAGCATTAAGGCAGAGCTTTGTGCTCAAAAAAATCCATCCGATAAAACATTTGAAGTACCTGAGGATGTGATCATCAACCGACGTTTTAATATTGACCTTGGCAAGGGCAATAAAATGAAACTGGAGCTGACCGATTGGACTGATTTTGACCAGGTGAAAAATATTGATTCTATAGTGCAGGAATTTTTAGATGATATCAGTGGGCTGAAAGATTCACTCAATGATCCGCTGAGTGCTAAACGTATTGACCATGTAACGGATGCACAGGGCCGAAAGAAAATTCGTTTTCAGCAATTTTATACCAAGGGCACAAGCTACCTGCTAAACAATGGTGATCTTGCTTCGCTGAGAACAGTACAGGATACTATTCATTTAATCGGTGCAATAGTAAATCCGTCAAAGGCTGTTGACCAGGTGAGCCTTCGTAACCAGCGATTGTATCATCTTACTTTCTATTTGAATGATCTTACTGAATTAAAAAGTTTATTGAATGGTCCCTTAAAAGAAAAAATGACCACCATCGAAACACGCTTGTATGATAAATGGCCTTTGCTGTTGGGCGGCAGTGATCATTATATGAAAACAGATAAGAGCATTGTTGCAGAAAGGCCCAGGGGCACTACCAGGGGCGGCGAAGGGGATTATGTTGCTTTTCTTTTTTCGGTGAATGTACAGAATTACAAACAGTATTTTGTGCCATCGTTTAGTTTGGGTGCAAGGTTGACGATTGCCAACCGATACCGCACTTTTAAATGGGAGCCGGGGCTTTACTGGGAACCGCATTTTCTTTTTGCAAAAGATGATCAGAATAAACTACGCACTTACCGGAATGATTTTCTTACCCTCACGTATGGACAGGGTGGTATTAAAGATTATGACAGCCGAAAAGACTTTTCTTTTGGTGCCGTGTTTTCTCTTGGTTATTTAATTCACAGGGAAGGTGAGTATTTTGATAAGCATACATTTCGCCTTGGGTTGGGAAAAATACAGATGCTAAAAACAGGTATTGAGCCGGGATTGAACTTTAATAATTTCTTTAAGGGCGTAACGCCTTGTATCAGGATTACACAGTACTTCTAGTATAGCCATGGTTTTCACGCAAAGAAGCGAAGGGGCAAAGGGCGCAAAGTAAAAACTCAAGCTGTCCTTTGCTTCTTCTTTTCTTTGCATCTTTGCGTGAAAAATTTCTTTGCCTCTTTTCGTGGGATTCTTCTTTGTTTCGTTGTGTGAAACGTTCTTTTCTCCTTTCTCCTACCTTTGCCGCCTAACAACAAATTACACATTGAATCTATTTTCTATTAGCAGCCGCATCATCATTACCTGCAGCAATCGCCTTGCGCCATGGCTGCAAAAAGATGTGGAAGAACTAGGCTATCAGCCTGTTCGTGTTTTTAAAACAGGTGTGGAACTGCGTGGTACGATGCAGGATTGTATACAGCTGAATTTAAATCTGCGCTGTGCCAGCCAGGTACTGTTTTCTATCAAAGAATTTAAGGCGGCAAATGCTGATGCATTGTATAAAGTGCTGGTAACATTGCCATGGGAAGAAATGATTCCTGCAGGTGAATATTTTTCCATCAGCAGCAATGTGAGCAATGAAACCATCACCAATAATTTATTTGCCAACGTAAAAGTGAAGGATGCCATTGCAGACCGCTTTCGTGAAAAGACAGGGCAGCGGCCCAACTCCGGCGCTGAACTTACCGGTGCGGTGCTTCATTTGTACTGGAAAGAGGATACCGCGGAAATATTT
>CAZDHQ010000639.1:0-3273 GCA_964505135.1 uncultured Ferruginibacter sp. | reverse complement strand
TTGCATGATTTATCGTTTCTTGGTCAAGATCCACACCAATTACCTTTTTAGCTTTTTTGCTTAATAAAAAGCTTCCGTAGCCCTCACCCGATGCTATATCCAACACTACTTTGTTTTCACAAAGCTCAACTGCTAATGCATAGCGATGTAAATGCTCGATTACACCATGGACAGAATTCAATGATGTTACAAGCCTTTCTCCAGTCCACCTTAAGTCAGTCATATAAAATAAAAGATTTACAAGTTTATTACTTCATCCCATTCAATTATTGGCCTAACAACACCGGGAAAGTGTCCGCCATATACTCCCCTTGCTGAGTTTCCATCCATATTGTCAATTACTGAAAATATTAAAACCTCCTTCTCATGAAAATGAACAATATACGGATCATAGCTCATTATAGCTACAGATAAGGAAACCAAACCTTCTGCAAGTAAGTTTGGTGGAATTCTTGCTACGGTTACATAACTTCCTTTTTTAAATTTTTTTCTTGATTTGCCTAATTGTATGTCGTGTGAACTTAGAATATGCACGTTCTGTTCGTTAAAAAGATTTAGGCCATGAGTAAAAACCAAATCATCCTCTAGAACAGTATACTCAATTTTGATTCCTACACCTTCAGTGGTTCTAAATACATCTTTTAGGTTGTTTGATGAATCTATGAGAGCAACCGAAGTAAGCTTAACTTGACTATTTCCAGGAAAACCATTTTCCCATCTCTTTTCAGCTGAGCTAATATTTTCTTTCTCAAAATATTTCTTAATGCCCTGCTCTGCTTTTCCGTCAAAAATCAGTTCACCATTCTTTAACACAATACTTTTATTGCATAGTCTTGTGATAGAATCCATATTATGGCTTACAAATAATACTGTTCTTCCCTGCCCATGACTAATGTCACTCATTTTTCCAAGACATTTTTTTTGAAACTCAGCGTCGCCAACTGCCAGCACTTCATCTACAACTAATATTTCACTTTCAAGGTGTGCCGCCACAGCAAACGCAAGTCTTACATACATGCCACTGCTATATCTTTTCACAGGTGTATCAAGGTATCTTTCCACGCCACTAAAAGCCACTATTTCATCCAGCTTTCTTTCAATTTCCCTTCGCCTCATCCCAAGTATGGCGCCGTTTAAAAAAATATTCTCCCTGCCGCTTAATTCAGGATGAAAGCCGGTGCCTACTTCCAGCAGGCTAGCTATCCTGCCCTTGATATTTACTAGGCCTTTGGTAGGAGAGGTAACTTCAGAAAGTATTTTTAATAAGGTACTTTTTCCTGCTCCGTTACGACCAATAATGCCAACCGCATCGCCCTGTTCAATCTCAAAATTTATATCATTCAAGCTCCACACTACATCACTTTCTCCCTTTTTACTCCGGTCATTCACTTCACCAATCTTTAAAAAAGGGTCTTCCTTTTTCCTAACCTTTGTAATCCACCACCGCTCAATATCTCTTGATATGGTGCCGGTGCCTATCTGGCCTAACTGGTATGCCTTAGATAAATGCTCTGCTTTTATTGCTATAGACATGCTTAAATAGTATCTACAAAATCTTTTTCAGTCTTATTAAAAATCAATACCCCGGCCACCAATAGTACAAGGGTAGCAATCAAGGAATAATATAAATTGGCTGTGCTAAATGATCCTGTATTTGAAAAACCGGCTCTAAAAGTTTCTATAATCCCCGTCATTGGATTCATTTCAATTAGATTGCGGTACTTAGGCGGCGCAAAACTCAGCGGGTATACTACCGGTGTTGCATACATAGCCAGTTGAATACCGAAAACTACCAGGAAACTAAGGTCCCTGTATTTTGTGGTTAAAGCAGTTATTATTAAACCAATCCCAAGGCCAAGTAAAGCCATTAACACAATAAGCAAAGGGAGCAATGTAATTGCAGCATTGATATGAAGCTTATCGGACGTAAAAAGATAATACAGCAGCACCAGTATAAATAGCAACATTTGTACGCCGAACCTTACCAAACAGCTCACAACAATACTTAGCGGCATTATCAGCCTGGGAAAATATACCTTACCAAAAATATTGGCATTGTCTTTAAAAACGGTACTGGTTTTTGTAAGGCAGTCAGCAAAATAATTCCAACAGGTAATACCGGCAAGATAAAAAAGGGGAGCTGGCATGTCGCCTGTTCCAATCCGGGCCATTCTCCCAAAAATTACCAGGAACACAATAGTGGTAAAAATGGGCTGTATAAAAAACCAGAATGGACCGAGAATGGTTTGTTTATAAAATGAGACAAAATCTCTTTTTACAAAAAGCCACAATAAATCCCTGTATCGCCAAATTTCTTTTAGCCTGATATCAAATAAAGATCTATCAGGCTTTAATACTTTATCCCAGTGAGTTTGATCCAAAATTGTAACTGATTAAAAAATTGAAATAACGAGTGATTCAAAGGAGGTTATCTCCTGGAAAAGATTTTCCTAAACCATGATCTTTTCTTTCCCTCTTCTGTATAGCCGTACCCATAGCTATACCCGTACCCATACCCGTAGCCATAGCCATAGCCATAGCCTGAGTATCCATAACCCATTATTTTTTTGTTCTTGATACCATTAAAAACAATATTTAAATTCTTTAAGGTTTTCTTCTGACAAATGTCGTTGATCAGGTTTAAAAAAACATCGTTAGTGTAGTTATGTCTTATGATGTAGATGGTAGCGTCTACCAGGGGTGAAAGGATTTTAGCGTCAGTAACAGCTGCTACCGGAGGTGAGTCTATAATCACAAAATCAAAATTCTTTCTGAGGAAATCAAATAACTGGTTTAGTTTTTCACCGGTCATTAATTCGGCAGGATTAGGCGGTACGGGGCCTGAAGGTATTATGAAAAGATTTTCTATTGAGGGATGCGGTTTTACTATGTCTTCTTCCTTTGCATTCCCGGTAAGATAATTACTTAAGCCGGGGTCAGCAGTAATTTTAAGCGGTTTACTAATTTTTGGCTTGCGCATATCAAATTCCAGCAGCGCTACCCTATTGCCGGTAAGACTCATGCTAATTGCTGTATTAATGGCAACAAAGCTTTTTCCCTCGCTTGGTATAGACGAGGTAGTTAAGATAATTTTACAGGCGCTGGAAGAATTGGACGTAATAAAATTAATATTGGTACGTAGCTCTCTAAATTGCTCCGCTATCAGGGTTCTTTTGCCATCACCCACCACCACGGGATCGTTTGGACTGTGGTCGTAATAAATCAACTCTGAGATTACCGATATGGGTAGATGTTCCTCAATCTGAGATCGGA
>CAZDHQ010000638.1:0-3280 GCA_964505135.1 uncultured Ferruginibacter sp. | reverse complement strand
TTCTGTGGATAATAAAATTACAGAAGTAAGATTACTGAAAGATGATGTGCTGAAAGTGAGAAATGGAAAAGTAAATATGGCAGAACCTTCAAAACAGACAGCGGCAAACAAACCCACCGTCACGATCGGTAAGATCATTCATCCGGATATTTACATCGGCTGGAAAGATGATATGCTGGTGTTTGATGATGAATCATTCAGTGCTGTGATAAGAAAACTGGAAAACCACTTTAAAATAAATGTGGCATTTGATGAAACGTCACTTGCAGCATTCAGGTATTCAGGCAGCTTTAGCGCTTCGGCTGATATTGAGAATGTACTGGATGTGATAAAAGAAACCACGCCAATTGTGTACGAAAAAAATGAAGATGGAATCAGTATAAAATATAAAAAGTAAAGCGCTTAAATAAAACCAGGGATGCGGCAACATCCCCGGCGAATTTGACAACAATAACTCAACTGCGAGGAAGAGTGTATTATTAAACCAAACATTTCAAAAGTATGAAAAATTCTGCTGCAACTCAGTTGCGGATGGCTTGCTATGGCCATTATGAGAAAATCCTGCGAATTATGAAATTAAGTGTCGTGTTTTTGTTTTTAGCAGTGCTGAAAGTAAATGCCAAAAGCTATGGCCAGGAGGTATTTACTATTAATGCTGCTTCAGCCACAGTGAAAAAAATCTTTAAAGAAATTGAATCACAAAGCAAGTACACAGTTTTCTATCGCACAGACCAGGTAGATCTTGACCGAAAAGTAAAAATTGAAATTACCAATGGTACTATTGATTTGGTAATGGATCAATTGCTGGCAGGCCAGTCATTAACCTATAAATTAATAGACAAGGTAATTGTAATAAAACCTGCCGTGAGCGCTTCTGCAAACAATGCAGCCGCAGAACAGAAATTAGATATAACAGGAACGGTGACGGCGCCTGCAGGCGAACCCCTTGAAGGAGTAACGGTGATGGAGAAAGGAACCAATAATGGTGTTGTTACCAATGCATCCGGTAAATACAGTATTGCAGTAAAAGATGAATCAGCCATTCTTGAATTTAGAATGGTTGGTCATGTGTCAAAAGAAGTGACAGTAGGCAATCAGCGGGTGATCAATGTAGTGTTGCAGGAAGAAAATAAAACACTGGAGCAGGTAGTAGTGATTGGGTATGGTGTGCAAAAGAAAAAAGACTTAACGGGAGCTGTGGCTACCATCTCTGCAAAAGATATGGAGAACAGGGCCAACGCCCAGTTTGGTTATTCAATAGAAGGCAAGGCACCCGGTGTGCAGGTGATACGTTCATCTGGTCAGCCGCAGGCGGGCTTTTCCATTCGTATCCGTGGTACATCATCCATTACATCGGGCAGTGATCCGCTTTATATTGTGGATGGTGTTCCTACACCCAATACAAATGATATCAATCCTGCAGATATCGAAAACATCTCTGTGTTAAAAGATGCATCATCTGCGGCCATCTATGGTTACAAGGGTGCAAATGGTGTAGTACTCATAACAACCAAAAGAGGAAAAAATCAAAAACTAAAATTGAATTTCAATACATCATTAACCATGTCCAGCCCATGGAAAAAAATGGATGTGCTGAACAGCGCTCAATTTAAAGATTTGATGACCGAGATGGGATCAACCACCGACTGGAATAAATACAATGCCAATACCAACTGGCAGGATGAAACTTTTAGAAATGCACTGAGCCAGAATTACCAGCTTTCTGCTACAGGTGGCAATGCAAAAACTACGTATTATATCTCTGGTTCGATGAATGATCAAAACGGGATTATTTTAAACAACAATGTAAAACGGGCAACATTTAAAGTAAACCTTGATCACCAGTTAACCAAGTTCTTAAAGATGGGAACAAGTCTTGCTTATGATAACTGGAAAGACCGTGATGTTTCAGAAAATAACAGGAACGGTGTTATTACCAGGCTTTATACTACTGCTCCAATCATTGGCATAAGGGATTTGGACAATCCAGCAATGTATGCAAGAAGCCCCTTTATTGATGATCTTGAAAACCCTGTATCCACTGTTTACCAGCCAGAGCATCAATATATAAATGACCGCTATCATGGTAACGTATATGCAGAGGCAACCGTAATACCAGGGTTAAAGGTTAAATCACTTTTTGGATTTGAAAAAACAAATGGTCTTTATACCTCTTTCCAGGATTCTGTGCAAACCAGGTATGGAAAATCCCTAAGAGGTATTGCTGCAAGAAACACCTACGATTACAAATATTGGATATCAGAAAATACCATTAACTATACTAAAAAATTAAGCAATCACAATATTGATTTATTAGGAGGCTTTATTGTTTCAAGAGGTACACATAATAATTTGTACAAGAGTGCAACCAATTTCTCTAACGCACCAGCAGGAGATCATTCACCGGATGCTGGTGGAACAAAAGCAATTCCTACACCTGATTACAGCAGGGAATCCAATATGTCTTTTATTGGTAGGTTAAATTATTCTTATAAGGATAAATACCTGCTCACTTCTAATTTTAGGGCAGATGGTTCAGGCAAGTTTGCAGAAAAACATAACTGGGGTTATTTCCCTTCCTTCTCCGCAGGCTGGCGTATTTCCAATGAAAATTTCTTCAAAGACGTAAAAGGAATCAATGAACTGAAATTACGTGCAGGCTGGGGTATTGTGGGTAACGATGATATTCCTGCATATTCAAGATTTGGAATTGTTGATACCCTGCATTACGATTATTTAATCGGAGGCCTTGTTCACAAAGGTTTTGCGCCTACATCACTCGAAAATGTTGATCTGAAATGGGAGAAAACAAAACAGCTTGATATCGGTTTGGATTTAACGATACTAAACAGCAGGTTAACATTCACTGCAGATTACTATCATAAAAAGACCACTGATATGTTGCTGGCGGTTCCTTTAAATACCAGCTCTGGTTTTTCTATAGCATGGCAAAATGCCGGCAGTCTTGAAAACAAAGGATTTGAATTCCAGGTGATCTCAAAAAATATTATTCAACAGCATTTTAGATGGACAAGCAATTTTAATATTTCATTCAACCGGAATAAAGTATTGAACATAGTGGGTACTACCCTTGCGGTGGGTGCCATTAATCCTGCCGGGGATGATTTCTACACAGCCCTTGTACAGGAAGGAAAACCATTGGGTTCTTTTTACGGAAAGATTTCACAGGGCGTTGATGCAGCCACCGGTAAAATAAAATTTTTACAAACCGTTGATGGCAGTGCAGACAGTGTTGGCATCATTGGTAATGCCAATCCTA
>CAZDHQ010000637.1:0-3282 GCA_964505135.1 uncultured Ferruginibacter sp. | reverse complement strand
AATTTCTCACTTAACGAATTAAACATCTATTGCGATTTTATATGATTATCATGAAAAAAGTGAACCAAAGGTTCACCTTAAAAATGTTTGCAAATGTATGAAAACTTTATGCTTGGATTTAAGCTCCCAAATAAGATTTTAGCAGCTTGCAGCGGGACACTGTTCTAAGTTTAGAAATAGCTTTATCCTTTATCTGGCGCACTCTTTCTCTTGTAAGATTATAACGTTCGCCAATATCTTCAAGGCTCAATGCATGATCTACACCAATACCAAAGAAATACCGGATTACATCCTTTTGTCTTTCCGTTAAAGTGCTGAGAGAGCGGTTTATTTCCTGTGTGAGAGAAGCATTAAATACCAGGTTTTGATCGGTGCTTTCTGAGTTGGGATTTTCCATCACATCAATCAGCGTTACCTCTTCACCATCCGTAAATGGCTGATCCATGCTTACATGGCGGGCCGATGCTCCAAGTGCCGCAGCCACTTCCTCTGTTTCCACATCTAAAACAGTAGCTATTTCTTCTGCGGTTGGTTCCCTTTCAAACTCCTGCTCTAATTGCGAATAAGCTTTACTGATGCGATTGGTGAGACCAACTTTATTTAATGGCAATCGCACAATCCTTGACTGCTCAGCCAATGCCTGCAAAATACTTTGCCTTATCCACCATACAGCATAGGAGATAAATTTAAAACCCCTGGTTTCATCAAAGCGCTGTGCAGCTTTGATCAAACCAACATTTCCTTCGTTGATTAAATCAGATAATGTGAGACCCTGGTTTTGATACTGCTTGGCAACAGACACTACAAAGCGGAGATTGGCTTTGGTTAATTTCTCTAAAGCTTTTTGATTTCCCTGCTTGATCATCACGGCGAGCTTTACCTCTTCTTCCGGGTTGATCAATTCTACCTTGCCTATTTCCTGCAGGTATTTTTCTAAACTCTGGCTTTCACGATTGGTGATTGATTTGGTGATTTTCAACTGACGCATACTCATGAGCCTTTTGGTTTAAACGGGTTTAATAATGTAAGAGCTGAATACTATGACAATCGTTAACACAGTTCTATTTAGCAATGTCTAATTTAAACCTTTTACTAAAGCCGCCAAAAAAATTATTTGAAATGCAGTACCACACTTGGTTTGAAGGTAAATTTTATGTTTAACTATTAAAACATAAACATTAAACAAAATTTGTTGAGAAAATATTTTGTTCCCACATTTTATTTGTTATTATTGCACTATTGAAGTACGATTATAAATTCTCTGATGAGTAAGAAAGTTTTATATACACTGGAGTACCCAGTTCGTTGTTCCCCAAGGATTTTATACGAATTTTTAAGTACCCCCGCAGGTTTACAGGAATGGTTTGCAGATAAGGTAGACGAAAGAGACGGTGTCTTTAGTTTTTCATGGAATGGCAGCCCTGACAAAGCTGAATTATTGGAAAGCGAAGAAGATAAGTTTGTTCGTTTCCATTGGTTGCATGCACCCAAGGATGAATACTTTGAATTCAGCATTGACAAATCTGAAGTAACCAATCAAACCATATTGGTGATAAAAGATTTTGCCGATAAAAAAGAAGTAAAGGACCAAAGCCAACTGTGGGAATACCAGGTAAAAGATTTATTTCACAGGCTCGGTGCCTGATAAGATTGCACCAACATCAACATTTCCTCAAAACTTTTTTCGATAAAAATTGCTGCTGCATCCCATTGCTGCAATGGAATCTTTTTTGCCAGCTTCATAAAATTTTTACTGCGAACGATTGTTACAAATTCCTGTTGGGATAAATTTTCCAGCAAAGTATAGTTATCATTTTTAAAATGATGTTCCCATTGGTCATCATTAACACATATCCAATAATCATGCGCCTGCAGCCATGAAAATGCTTTTATAATATCGTTTTCCATAGCGGTTTTAATATTGCCCGACACATGGAGTGTAACACTAAAAAAATTTCCCCACCAAAAAAGAGTCCTTATTGCAAGCGCTTCTTCCTTTAAGAAATAACGGGGATAATCAAGCATCACATAAGGTAGCAACCGGTAGTTTTCTCCTTTATAAATTTTAGGTTGATGTTGAAAAATCAGCGCCGGTAAATTCGCCTTAGCTTGCCCTGCTGCATGCTGCATGTATTGTGATGCATTACCAAATAAATGGTAAACCTTGCCAATTATAGTATGTTTTGTGAAAATCCAGTCTGAATTGCAAACCAGTTCCAGTTCCTTGTCAGAAAGATTTATTTTTGCGCCACCAGTCATCATCGCATCAAGTTAACCATAAGTTTTTAATAATGACTGTTCAAAAGGATTTATGATAAAAAAGTTAGACAAGTTGATACTGAAGGCTTTTATTGGTCCTTTTGTCGCTACTTTTTTTATTGCATTTTTTGTGCTGATGATGCAGAGCCTTTGGAAGTATATTGATGATCTGGTAGGCAAGGATCTTGACTTTATCACCATTGGCCAGTTTCTTTGGTATGCCAGTGCTTCATTGTTGATTCTCGCCATACCTATTGCCATTCTTATTTCTTCTATCATGACGTTTGGTAACCTGGGCGAAAGCTTTGAACTGGTTGCTATCAAATCATCTGGCATTTCGCTGCTGCGTTTTATGCGTCCGCTGATTTGGTTCTCCGTATTGCTTTGTTTTGTGAGTTTTTATTTTGCCAATAACGTTATTCCCTATGCGAATTTAAAATTCAAAACACTGTATTACGATATTCTCTTTAAGAAGCCGGCGCTGGATTTAAAAGAAGGAAGATTTTATACGCAAATAACCGGCTATGCTATCAAAATAGGCAAAAAAGAAAAGGATCAAAAGACGATTCACAATGTGGTGATCTATGAACAGATGGGTTCATTGCAGGATAACAGTATTGTAGCTGAAAGCGGCATTATGCAAACATCACCGGATAAAAAATACCTGGAGTTTATACTTAAAAATGGCTTCCGGTATTCTGAACGGGGCAATATGGGAGACAGCATCACAGAGTTTATCAGGCTTGGTTTTAAGGAATATAAAAAGCTGTTTGATGTTTCACAATTGCAAATGAAAAAATCATCTGATACCATGTTTAAGAACGATGCAAAGATTTTGAGCATCGGTCAGTTAAACAGGAGTATTGATTCTTTAAAAAAATTACAGGACAGTTTAAAAAAGAAACTGAATCATGAAGTGGAGGTACAGTTTGACTATGCAAAGATCAAAGACAGTATAAAAGTGAAACCCTCTGACGAAATTAAACCAGATAAAAAAAAAAAAAAAACTTTTGATGACTATAT
>CAZDHQ010000636.1:1000-3287 GCA_964505135.1 uncultured Ferruginibacter sp. | reverse complement strand
TTTTTTATTTCCATGTAGTGCTCCAGGTTAATGGTTTCTTTTGAAATTGAAGCCAGCACACCATCTACCTGTGACGGCAGCAATGTTTGTATGCCTCTTTTTTCATGCTCATACATTTCGCTGGTTTGATAAATGAGCACATTGTAATTGTTTTCCGCTGCAACTTTTTCTATACCATGAATAACTGAACCAAAAAAATTGATCTCTGCACTTGGAATAATCACGCCGATAATATTTGATTTTCCAAGCCTTAATGATGATGCAATTTTATTAGGCTGGTATTGCAGCCGTTCTGCTGTTTCTCTTACCAGTTTTTTTGTAGCTTCTTTTATTGCAGGATGATTATTGAGTGCCCGGGAAACGGTGGCCGCTGTAATATTTAGCTCCCGTGCTATATCAGCCAGGGTTACTTTTAAGATATGCTCACTCATGGAGTGACGGTTTTGTTAAGAAAAAATGTAGTGGTCATTCAGTGCCTTGTACATGTAAAAGCCTGGCAGGTGTAAATTGATTTGAGTTTAAGTAATCCGGCGTAGAAACGCCGGATTTTTTTACTCGACTATTGCTTATTGAAAAACTAAAACCTCTACTATTACTTAAGTCCATTTAACTTTTTAATCAGGTTTACTTCCTCTTCCTTGTAAGGTGTACCATCCTTTCTAAAAATATCATGAAACCATTCTGAAGGCTCACTACCGTCAGTAATCGGTGTATCCCATGCGTAAATGGTATTTGTTTTGCCTGCAACAAAACCCCAGTTAATTGCCGCCACATTTTCTTCCTTTAACATCGGCATCACTGTTGCAAAGCGGCTATTCCTTGTACGGGCCATATATTCTGTGCAAATGAGTGGTTTGCCATTTACTTTTAGCAATTGTATCACTGTTCTATGTTTATCGGCTTCACTATAGTCATGATAAGTAATCACATCAGAGTTCTTTACCATGAAGACATTCATCTTTTCAAAATCCCAGGCCCATAATCCAGCAGATATTGGCTGATCAGGATTTACTTCTCTTGCCCATTTAAAAATATTGGTTAACAAAGGCAGCGATGAATCTCCTTTGTTGTTATTGCCTGGCTCGTTGTACAAGTCCCACAACAATATTCGTTTATCATGTTTAAATGTGGTAAGTACATCCTTTACATATTTCTCCAATGCAGGAAAAGAAGCTGCGTCATAAGTGGCTGGTTGACCCGGATCCTGTACCCATCCAGAGTTATGAATACCTGGTTTAGGTGCTGGCTGTTTGCCTGCTTTGGGACTTGCATTCCAGCAGTCATCAAAAAAAACAAAAAGTGGCTGAATGTGATGTTTATCTGCGATACTTAAAAATTGGTTCACTCTTTTCTTAAATCCTGCCGGGTCTTGTTTCCACGCAATGGAGTGAAGAAATACCCTCATGGTATTAAAGCCAATACTTTCTGCCCATCCTAATTCTTTGTCAATGGTTGCAGGATCGAATGTTGCTGCCTGCCACATTTCTAATTGATTAATAGCAGTGGCCGGAATATAATTGGCCCCACTAAGCCATTTGTGCTGGCTGTACCATGCATTGGCTTTTTCTGCTGACCAAACCTTGCCCACCGTTGGTTTTGTTGCAGTTGTCTTTTTAGTTGTTTGTGCTTGCGCTGTGCTGATTACAAACAGCGAAAGCAATAAAAAAGCCAAGTTGTTTTTTTTCATGATGGTTAATCGTTTTGACGTAAGCTATTTATTTTTCATTTTTTGTTCCAACACTTTAATAAAATATCCACCCACTACACTTCTTGCCTGGAAACCAACCTGCTTGCCCGTTGTAGTTTGATGCCAGTCGCTGATAGGCACTCTTGAAGTTGTTTCAGTTGCGTACTTAAACATGGGATCAATCAATGCTTTAAAATCATTTTGATCACTTGCTAAAACAGCAGTCCATGTAACCCAATCAGATTTTGTATAAGTTGCCCTGCTATCTAAAGGCAAACCAAATTCATTTTGTTTGGTGAGATAGTATTTCACTTCGGTATCATATACCTCCTGTGGAAACAAATTCCTGTGCAGCACTTTATCCCAAACCAGATTGTACTTCTGGCTCCATGTGCCCTTATCACTAAATGTAAGTGCATAGTGATCCCCATCTTTTGCCATTGCCATCCATTTAGTAACCATTTCTTTTACTATTGGAGTGTACTTATCAGCTTCGGCTTTATCACCTAATTGGTTAGCCAGTTGAATATAGCCGCCCAAGGCAACGATTGCTTTCATAGATAGGTTTGCATTTCTTGCAAGGTGACCGGCAAAGTCATC
>CAZDHQ010000636.1:0-990 GCA_964505135.1 uncultured Ferruginibacter sp. | reverse complement strand
TCAGTACACAATTGGTTAGCCGGATCAAAACCTTCACGGCTTAAGAAGTCTGCCCATATTTTTAAAGTCTTCCAATGCTTTTTTGCATAGTTTGCATTGCCCTCTGCTTTTGCAAGCGCAGCTGTTAATATAACCATGTTACCACATTCTTCCACTGGCATATCTTCTCCATAGGTTTGACCATTGGCTAAAGGATATGTTCCTAAATCATGCGATGGGAAAGGTTTTGGCCATTTACCACTTTCGCTGTAATAATAAATTCCGTTCATCATTCCTTTCAATAATTCAGGATTGTAAGCCAGGTATAATGGAGCTGATGGATAAGTGATATCTACCGTATTGATGGAACCATTACTGAAATTTTCTTTTGACAAAAACAATATTTCACCCTGTGGACTTTTAACTAATTTATGTGCAGCAAGGCTTTGGCGATAGGCAATTACACATAGTTTTGCATAGTCTTCGCCACCAGCATTTAAAGCATCATTGTAAATCATTTCATTTACCGCTTTGCATTTTTCAATCACCGCCGCATAATCTTTTACAGCCTGTGCCATTTGCTGTTCAATGGTGGATGTATTGCCTTCTTTCCACCATGCTTTTAAGTTCTGTTGAAAGTATTGGATCGCATATAAATCATCGTATCCCATTACAATCAATTGTTCTTTTTCTTTATCGTCAATCTTTCCTAAATCTGCAATTGTATTTAACATTAACTGTTTACCGGTACTTACACTTGCAGCAGCAGGTTTAAATACTTTAGACATATCTGCTGCAACAGTTGTTACCGATTGTTTTACGGCAGCAGAAGCAGGTGCAGCTACATACAAATAACCCCAATCAATACGTACATCATCGCCTTTCTTTTTCAACACAGGTTGTTCAACGGTTCCTGCTTTTAAAATTCCCAGGCCATTGGCTGCATATTTTTGAGCTTTTACAGTTTGGGAAGGAAGATTGGCAGCAATATCAGTAGACGCACCAAAGTAT
>CAZDHQ010000635.1:0-3309 GCA_964505135.1 uncultured Ferruginibacter sp. | reverse complement strand
CAGTTCTTTTGCCAGCAATGAGCCAATGGCACCCCCTGAACCTAATATTGTTTGCATATTGATTGATTTGTTTATGCAAAACTAATTGGAGCTGTTTGCGCCGGTCTTAACCGTGGTTAAGATTTTGCATGCACCATCATTCTTTTTTTAATACGGCTAAGGCTTTCGGGAGCAATGCCCAGGTATTGCGCTACCAGGCGCTGCGGTACTCTTTGGAAAATATCCGGCCGCTGTGCAAGCAATTCCATAAAAGCTTTTTCAGGAGAAGATGATTGCAAAATGCGGGTGCGCCTGATGCTGTCTGATGCTACCTGCTCTACAATGATCCTGAAAAATTCTCTTGTTGCCGGTGATGCTTCCATTAGTTCCATTAGCGCTGCACATTTAATTACACGGCAGGTAGAAGGTTCCAATGCCTGTATAAAACAGGTGGCTGGCTGTTTTTTTGAAAAGCTTTCAAGGTCTGTGATAAACTCATTTTCAAATATAAAGTTACAGGTGCGGTCAATGCCATTATCATCTGTGTAAAACTGGTGAAGGGCACCGGTTTCAACAAAAAATACATCCTGCGCCAGTTGCCCGCTGTGCAGGAGAATATCATTTCTCTTATATTTTTTCTCAGTAAAATAAGTAAGAATCAAGTCGGCCTCACCTGCAGCAAATGCTACAAAACGGCTCATTACTTCTATAATCGGATTATTACTAATTGTCATGCTACTAAGATACCAACATTATGTGCAGCAGTCGATTAATGATATAAATTATTATAAGGGTTTACACCAATAGCGGAATTGTATTGATGTACATAACTATCAAGTCTCTCTCAGGTTCCTGGCTATGTCAAAATGAAAACAGCTTCCTTCACCGGGAACAGAGGTTACCCAAATATTTCCCTGGTGAAGCTCTACTATTTTTTTGCAATGAGAAAGTCCAATGCCTGATCCTGCATATTCCTGGGTACTATGCAGGCGCTGGAAAATGGCAAAGATTCTATTAAAATGCTCTTGTTCTATTCCGATGCCATTGTCTTTAAAAGTGAAGCGCCAGCAATGTGCTAACTCTTCCACCGCAATATCAATTACAGGAGTTCTATCGGCCTTTCTAAATTTAATAGCATTGGTAAGCAGGTTTTGAAACAGTGCTTTTAATTCAGTAGGGTATGCATTTATTACGGGCATGGCACTGGCGTTGATCACTGCCTTTGACTCCTGGATGGCACTGCTTAAATCAGCTATCACGTTCTTCAATACCTGCTCAGTATCCACTTGCTGCAACGTCTTGGCTTTGCCGATTCTTGAAAATTCCAACAGGTCTCTTATCATCACCTGCATCCTGTTAGTAGCTGATACTATAAAATGCAGGTACTTGGCAGATCGTTCGTCCAATTTGTCTTTATTAAACTTTTCTAACCTGGCAACAAAAGAAACCGTGGTTCTAAGCGGTTCCTGCAGATCATGAGAAGCTACATAAGCAAACTGCTCCAGTTCTTTATTTTTTCCTTTTAATTCTTCATTCAGGGCTTCTGCCTCCAGCTGCAATGCCTCTGCTCTTTCTTTTGCCAACATTGACTCACGGGCTATTGTAGAAAGTTCCCTGGTTTGCACACTTACCTGGTATTCCAGGTTTTTTTGTTGCCGCCTGATATCGCTTACCCTGATCCGGTAAATCAAATACAGTAATCCAATAAAGGCCACTACACACAGCAACTTGAACCACCAGGTGAGCCAAAAAGGCGGCTGTATATAAATGTGAAGGCTTTTAACTGTAGATGAAATCTTGCCATCATTATCAAGTCCACGAATATGAAAAATATAGTTGCCCGGATCAAGATGAGTATAGGTTACCGAGGTAGCAGTTGAAAACTCACTCCAGTTTTTTTCAAAGCCTTGCAGCCAATGCGTGTATTTTTTCTTGTCAGCATCCGTATAATTCAGGCTGGCAAACTCGATGGAGAATACATCCTCTGAATAAGGTAATGTAATACTGCTAATTTCTGAAATGCTTTGCTTTAGTGGAGATGGGAATTGGGTATTCTTTTCCACCTGTAATTCTTTATTATAAATACTAATGCCCCTAAACACCAGGGGTGGATCAAAAGAAAGCTTTTCAATTTGCGAGGGATGAAATTTATTGAATCCATTAATTCCGCCAAAGTACATTGTACCATCGCTTGCTTTGCAATAAGAAAGCTGCTTAAATTCATTAGACTGCAATCCATCTGCCACGCCAAAGTTTTTAAACACCCCTGTGGCCGGGTTAAATATTGACAATCCTTTATTAGTGCTGAGCCACAGGTTTTGTTTTTCATCGGGCAGTATTCCAAAAACATAGTCTCCTGCAAGCCCATCTGCCACAGTATATAATTTAAACGTGCCGGTTTTTTTATTGAACTTATTTAAGCCATTGAGTGTGCCGATCCAGAAATTGTGATCGCTGTCTTCATAAAAACTATTTACGCAATTATTGCTGATGCTGTTTTGACGTTCATGATGATTAAAACGGGTAAACTTGCCCGTTTGCCTGTGTAATATGCAAAAGCCATTATCTTCTGAGCTAAACCAAAGATCACCATCACTGTCCTGGAAAATATTATTGATATCCGTGGAACAAATGCTGTTGGTATCTGCATTATCAAACTGGTAGTGTGTAAAAGTTTTACCATCGGGGTTTAGTCTTTCTGCTCCACCACCATAGGTTGCAATCCAGATGTTTTTGTCACGGTCTTCAAACACTTTCCATGCATTGTTAGATCCCAGGCTGTTAGCATCTGAAGAGCTGAAGATAAATTTTTTTATCACTCTCCTGTTAGCATCCATTACTGTAACGCCATATTTCCATGTGCCAATCCAAAAATTGCCGTTGTGATCTTCCATGGTGCACAGCACATGATTGCCGCTAATAGAGTTAGCATCGGCATCATTGTGTTTATACAGGGTAAACTTTTCCTGCACCGGATCAAAAATATTTAAACCACCTCCATCGGTACTAATCCAGATTTTTTTATGGCTATCTTCCATAATATGCATTACCTGGTTATGGCTCAGGCTGTTTATATTCAGCATCCGTTTATAATGCGGAAACATAAATTTATCCCGGAGTGCTACATCTACCCAGCCTGCAAAATTGGCCAGCCAAATATTTTGCTTATTATCTCTATAGATACCATAAACTGAATTATTGCTGATACTTTCTTTGTCAATTTCATCATGAGCATATACAGCAGCGAAATTTGAACCTGGCTTAAACACAATTAAGCCCACATTCTCCGCACTAATCCAGATATTATTATCCGCATCTTCATTAATGGCA
>CAZDHQ010000634.1:0-3311 GCA_964505135.1 uncultured Ferruginibacter sp. | reverse complement strand
AGGTGTAATGGAAGACAGTTATCTTAAGAGCCGGTTGACAATCAATATGAAAGGAGTTGCCATTTATGATTTTTCCATTGATAATAATGCAGCCTCTAAGGCTGAAGATCGCTTCAGGCTGATATTTGAGTCTGTTGGAGGCCCTTTACCTGTAACCTTTATTAATATCAATGCAGCTAAAAAGGAAAAGACGTAGCCGTTTCATGGAAAGTAAGTAATCAACAGGGTGTTATTAAATATCGGCTAGAAAAGTCAATAGATGGCCGGACTTTTGCTAAAACAGGAGAAGCCGTTGCTATAGCTGGCAACCAAAGCTATACCTGGTTAGATGAAAAATCACTGGAAGAAAAGAATTATTATAGCGTGAAGGCCATTGATAATAAAGGGGGCGCTAAGTATACAGAAATTGCAACAGTAGTGTTAGAGAGGGTGGCGGGTATCAAATTAATCTCCGGGTTGATATTGCCAAATCAGGTGGCCCAGTTGCAATTTACAAGCCAGCAGGCTGGCAAATACAACATCAGGCTGATAAATTCGTTAGGTCAGGTGTCATATAAGGAAAATATTACTTATGCAGGTGGCAGTGGATATAAAAACATTCCCCTACCTTCGCAATTAGCTGGAAGTATTTACCAGTTAGAAGTGTTGAGCCCAGATGGCGAGCGTTAGGTTCTTAAGCTGGTAATTGGGAGACAACTAACCATTAAAAACAAATATTATTAATGAACTTTTTATTCCTCAAACGAAATCGCTTTGCCATCTTGCTGGCTTTTACCATTATTATGGTTATGCCTTTATCGGCTATTTGCCAGGAGCAAGACCAGGAGGAGGAGAATATAAATACTGCGCCTGTGAGTGGAGGTTCAACCGGTCCGGTAATTGGTAGTTCAAGCCCTTGGGGTAACTCAAACAGTACACAAGATGCTAATGCTACTACCGATCAAAATGGCGTTAGCTCAGGTACAGGGAATGGAAGCGCTACCCAGCCTGGCACACTTCCTAACCGCTTAGGAAGGCCTTCTAAAGTTCTGGATAGAACACCAGGAGGAAACCCCGACGTTCCATTTGATGATAATATGAATTTGGTGTTTTTGGTAGCAGGACTGACATTTGCGGTTTGGGTAGTGAGAAGAAAAATTCAGAAGGCATCAGCGAATAATTTATAAATGAATTGAAGATATCCCGACGAAAGCAGTTGCTGAATGAGCAACTGCTTTTTTATTTATAATAACAAAAAAATAAAACTAGTTTTGGCAAATTGTTGAATGGTCAAACTTATGAGTAAATCTTTTTCGAAGAATGTTATAAACGGAATAAAGAAGCGATTAAAATATTTGACACTTAATCCTTATCGGGACGTGAATATTAGCTGGTTTAAACTTAAGTACTATAAACATTTACCTACCGGACCAATCAGAAGTCATAGATTAAAAAGTGGCTTATTATATTTTTATAATGCACAGGAATTGCTGCATGGCCTGAATGAAATTTTTATCGAACATATTTATAAGCAGAATTTAAGTCCTAACTCATTTATTATTGATTGTGGAGCTAATATTGGAATGAGCGTTATTTACATGAAAGACAATTTTCCAGATGCAGAGATAATTGCCTTTGAGCCTGATGAATTTAATTTTAACTTGTTAACGAAAAATATCAGCTCGTTCGGATATTCAAATGTAAAGGCCTACAAACAAGCTGTTTGGAAAGAAAACACAACCCTTCACTTTTCAAACGATGGATCTATGGGTAGTAAAATCGTAAGTGATTTATACAGCGAAACAAAACAAATCGAAGCTGTAAGGCTGTATGATTTTCTTGATCGTAATGTTGATTTCCTTAAAATTGATATCGAGGGGGCGGAATATGAAGTTTTGAAAGACATAGCAAGCAAGCTGTATTTGGTGAACAACCTGTTTCTTGAATATCATGGGAAATTTGAACAACACAGTGAGCTCACAGAAATTGTCAATATAATAAATGCTGCTGGTTTTCAATTTTATATAAAAGAAGCCGCATCAATCTATGATACCCCTTTCTATAGGCAGAAAAACCCGAACACAGATTACGATGTACAGTTAAATATTTTTTGCTTCAGAAAGTAAATTCAGTTCAAACGTTTCCCAAAAAAATAGTATGAATCAACTTGAACATTTCTTTAAAAACGAGCAACATCGGCTAATACACAAATGGAACCATTATTTTGAAATTTACGACAGACATTTACATCATTTGAGGGATAGAAATATAAATATTCTTGAGATCGGAATTTCCCATGGAGGCTCGCTACAAATGTGGGACTATTATTTTAAAGGCAATGCTACAATTCACGCTGTAGATATTAACCCAGAATGTAAAAAATTAGAAAGTGAGAATGTTAGGGTTTTTATAGGATCACAGGAAGATGAAAAATTTCTTGCAACTTTAAAAAAAAATATACCTGTGGTTGATGTATTGATAGATGATGGCGGACATACAATGAAACAACAAGTTACCACTTTTAAGAATTTGTTCGATCATGTGGCTGAGGACGGCATCTATATTTGTGAGGATCTTCATACATCTTATTGGAAACACTTTGGAGGGGGATATAAGAAGAAACGCTCTTTCATTGAGTTTAGTAAGAACTTTATAGATAAATTGCATGCATGGCATACCCCGAAAATTGAAATTGACAATATTACCAATAGTGTTCACTCCCTTCACTATTATGATAGTATTTTGGTAATTGAAAAACGAAAAATGTCGAAACCATATGATGTAAAGGCCGGCGAAGCTTCAATCAAAGATTTATTCCAAAATGATCTCGTCTCTAATTCTAAAATCCACTAGTTGCATTTTTAAGCATTTAAAAAATTAGTTAGAGAATTTAGTTTCTCCAATTGACTGTATGATTTCAGTAATCATTTGCTCCATAAATAAAGATTTTGCCGCACAGGTAAAATCTAATATTGAGGAAACTATCGGAGTTCCCTGGGAGCCAATTATTATTGATAATGCCATCAATTCTTTACCAATCACAAAAGTGTATAATCTTGGCGCTGAAAAGGCCAGTTATGATATCTTATGTTTCGTTCATGAAGACGTACTCTTTAAAACCAAAGACTGGGGCGCTAAGATTTTACATTATTTTGATTCAGATAAACAACTTGGCTTGGTTGGAGTTGGCGGAAGTAA
This sequence comes from uncultured Ferruginibacter sp., assembly GCA_964505135.1. GTDB lineage: Bacteria > Bacteroidota > Bacteroidia > Chitinophagales > Chitinophagaceae > Ferruginibacter. The sequence continues at coordinate 134 of CAZDHQ010000634.1, read as the reverse complement.
ATATAAAAGTAAAACACCGTCTGGCTGGTTTTGCGGTATCAAAGAATTGGATTGTTGCAACATCACACATATAGATAAAGCCGGTAATGTAGAAGTCTTATTTATGAATCCACAGCCGGAAAAAATACTTCAGC
>CAZDHQ010000633.1:0-3315 GCA_964505135.1 uncultured Ferruginibacter sp. | reverse complement strand
AGGAACAGCACCGATGTTTTTTTCACTCATTAATCTTAAAGCGTCTAAAACGCTTTGGTTACTGGATACCGAATACACAGCGGAGCCTTTTTTTTGAAGGATGTCAGATACTTTCATTAGCAAGTTTTTGTTGGTGAATAATACGGCTTCTAGTATGAAGTTAATAAACAGCTTTAAAAAACAAAACCTTTTCTTTCATCATTTTTTTAATATCTCCAGCATGGTGCCGTACCAAACTTCTGCACCTAAAGCCAGATCTTCCGGTGAAGCGTATTCCAGCGGATTATGACTAATTCCGTCTTTACAGCGAACAAAGATCATCCCGTAATCACATACATGAGAAAGTGCCATCGCATCATGAAAGGGGCCACTCATAATTTCAGGCGCATCTAAGTTTAATTGCCTGCATTGCTTATGTATGATCTCTTTAATCCAATCTGCACAGTACCGTGGCTCACTTTTAAAATCTTCTGTAATACTGTATTCCAGGGAACGTTTTTTTGCAATGGCATCAATTCTTTCCCTTAATTGCTGTTCATAGCGGTTACGCCTATCTACATCTATATCTCTTAGGTCAACCGTAAATACAACTTCTTCTGCAATAATATTTCTGCTGGCCGGGAACACATTAATGGTAGCAACAGAACCAACAGTGGGTGTGCCAGGGTGCTGTGTGGCTATTTCATTTACAGCCAAAATAATTTCTGCTGCACCTAACAGCGCATCTTTTCTCAATGGCATGGGGACAGAACCGGTATGCCCAGCCATCCCTTTTAATTTCACTGTCCACCAAACAGGCCCTGAAATTCCGGACACCACAGCAATTGGTTTTTTATTAATATCTAAAATGGGGCCCTGTTCAATATGCAATTCTAAGAAACAAAAAATGCTTCCTGATTTGTATTCATCTTCTTTTGATTTGCATGGATCGCAACCAAAGTCAATCAATGCCTGTCTTCTTGAAATACCATCTTTATCCTTTCTTTCTATGTCCTCAGGATCAAGCATTCCGGTAATACCTTTTGAGCCATATAAGCCTTTATTGAAGCGCCATCCCTCTTCATCAGAAAAAGAAACCACTTCAATGGTTCTTTCATGTTCAACTTTATTTTCAACCAGTGTTTTTACCGCCTCAATTGCACACAGTACTCCAGCTACACCATCAAATCTTCCGCCATAAGGCTGGCTATCTAAATGGGAGCCTAACATCAAAACAGGTAAGGAAGGATTCTTACCCGGCAATGTTCCAATAAGGTTACCGAAATTATCTATCCTGGTTGTCATACCAGCATCATGCATCCAGGAGGCTGCGAACGCAAATGCTTCCTTTTCTTCAGGTGAATGGGCCGGCCGGTTAGTGCCGGTTTCACCTATTTTTCCTATTTCACTCATAGATTCAAAATGCTGCCGCAATCTGTTATGATTAATTTCCATCTCTATTTTTTTAGTTGATATGTACTTAATCGATCCTATTTAATCTGCAAATCATTCAATAAAACATAATTATTTTTTATTTTACTTTCAAAATATTTCAAATTTACTTATATTACATATAGAATTTCAACAGGTTGCTTTTATCGATTAACTTTTTAAAACAATCGCTATGAGCCTTAGCACATTTCTTAGAAAAAACCTCATAAATTATGAGTCTGAAAAAGCTTTCTCTTTTAAACTAAGACAGAAAAGATCCGCCCGAATTAAACAACTTATTATTGATGTTTATGATCAATATGGCGGTGTAAATATCATTGATATCGGCGGGCTTGATCTTTACTGGCGAATTGTTCCAAGGAAATTTTTGGAAGATCATAAGGTCCATATTACATGCGTGAACGTACCTGGGGTTGAAATCACAGACAGGCATGATCCGATGTTTACTTTTGCAACAGGTGATGGTTGCAACCTGGAAGGCTTTGCGGACAAATCTTTTCACATCGCACACTCAAACTCCGTAATAGAACATGTGGGCGACAATGGTCGCAAACAAATGTTCGCCAAAGAAATAAACCGCGTTGGTGAACACTATTATGTGCAAACACCTGATTTTTGGTTTCCAATGGAACCACATTTTATGATGTTGTTTTTTCACTGGTTTCCGAAGTTTATACGAATTTTCTTGCTGAGAAACTTGAAGCTAAACTCACGTGAAAAAAACCGTACTTATGAGTGGGCAAAAAACCGCATCGAGCACACCGACTTGCTTACTGCCAGTCAAATGAAAAAATACTTTCCAGGCTCTAAACTATATCACGAAAGAATCTTTTTACTTTCAAAATCTTTAATTGTAATAAAATAGAGAATTTATTTTTTTCAACACAATAATAAAGGAGCGGCGCAATGCCGCCCCTTTGTTATTTAAACCAAATCTGTTTGTTCGTCTGAAGCTGCTTTCTTCCCAAAAAACTTTTTAATAGCTCCGCCAGCAGCAGCCAAACCTATCAATATAAATTTCCAGGCACCAATTAAAAACTTACCAATCACCGCCCAAAAACCCACTTTAAGCAAAACCTTACCTGCTACTAATCCACCAATGGTCCAGGCAGCTACTTTATCTACATTAGAATCAAAATCTTTATAAGCATAGCCATCGTTAAAAGAGGGAATTTTTAGAACCTTATCTATATCCTTTTTAACCAGGTCAAGATCACTCATAGTAGCAACGGCATTCATTGACAAGACACCTTTTCTTCCTAAAATTCTTACTTCATAATTGAGTGTATTTTCCTCTGCATCGCCAAACTTTAAATTCTTTGCCCAGTGCAGTACTTTATTTGCTTTGTCGTAGTATGGCTTAGTTGCCCAGCCCACCATGTGTATAGGCGTATACCCCTGTGCCGATCTTTCTTTATTCTCTTCTACTTCTTCTTTCTGCATCTCTTTTAGCATATCGTCATAATTGATCTTATCTGCATCATCATCTTTTACGTAACCCATTTCATCGTAAGTAATCACAAAAGCATAAGAACTATCTGCATAAGGGCCACCATCTTTTGGAAACAGCATACCCAGTATTCCTGTCTGTGGCGGATTTTCCCATACTTTGGTAAGGATATAATTACTCTGTTCTGCGCTTAGAAATTTAAACCCTTCAGGTACATTTAAATTAGCAAAGCCATTGGAAAGTTTGATAAGACCGGTTTCATACTTCATGGCAGCATTAACGGAATCAATAAACTTGATTTGATTAAGTAACTCAACTGCAGCGGAGTCTTTTACTTCTTTTTCCTTTTTGTTTTTTGGATCTTTTGAAAATGAAACCAGCGAGATAAAACAGGCTGCTACAAGCAGCAGGAGATTTTTTTTCATGTTAGTGTT
>CAZDHQ010000632.1:0-3318 GCA_964505135.1 uncultured Ferruginibacter sp. | reverse complement strand
TGTTTTTTTTACTCCTGGTTCTATCTTTTAGTATAAAGATGAATGCGGCAGAGAAGCCTGCCAAAGAGTATTACCAGCTTACCGTGTATCATTACAAAACTGCAGACCAGGAAAAAATCCTGGACAATTACTTTGAAAAAGCGCTGATTCCTGCACTGCACAAGATTAATATTAAAAATGTTGGCGTATTTAAAGCATTGGCAAATGATACCAGCGCAGACAAAACGTTGTATGTTTTTGTAACCATCAAGTCGCCTAACGAACTGTCATCAATTGAAACCAAAATCAATGCTGATGCCAATTATCAAACGGAGGGTGCAGCTTATATCAATGCAGATTATAAAAATCCTGTGTACACAAGAAAAGAAGTGATTTTGCTGGAAGCCTTTCCTCTGGCGGCACAGATGAAACTACCACAATTAAAATCTGCGAAAAGCGAAAGAGTTTATGAATTGAGAAGCTATGAAAGCACATCAGAAAAAATCTTTGCCAATAAAGTAAAGATGTTTAATGATGGTGATGAAATTGGTTTGTTCGCCAGGTTAAAATTCAATGCCGTTTTTTACAGCAGTGTATTGGCCGGCAGCAAAATGCCCAACCTGATGTACATGACCACATTTGAAAACATGAAAGACCGGGATGAACACTGGAAAGCATTTGGTGCAGATGAATACTGGAAAAAATTATCATCCATGCCGGAGTATCAAAACAATGTATCACATGCCGATATTATTTTTTTAAGACCTGCTGAGTATTCGGATTTTTAATGCTCATATAATGAAGCGATACTGCTGGATATTATTTTTACTAACTGGTTTTGCAAAGATGGTGCAGGGGCAGTCCATTGAAACATTGCGGCGGCAAATAACGGATGAGATAAGAAGCCGCAGCAAAGGATTGTTTGCCGTAGCATTTAAAGATTTGTCGTCGGGCAAAACAGTACTTATCAATGAGAGGGTTTCTTTGCATGCAGCCAGCACTATGAAAACACCAGTGCTGATAGAAATTTTTAAACAGGCAAAAGAAAAAAAGTTTTCGCTGGATGATTCGATAGAAGTAAAAAATACATTCAGCAGTATTGTTGATGGTTCACCATTTTCGCTTGACTCAGCAGATGACAGCGAAACAGAATTATACAGAGCCATTGGTCAAAAAAGAATCATTGCATTTTTAGCATATCAAATGATTATTCTCAGCAGCAACCTTGCAACGAATATGATGATAGAACTGGTGAAGGCTGAAAATGTGATGAATACCCTCAGATCAATGGGCGTAAATGATATGCAGGTTTTAAGAGGCGTGGAAGATAATAAGGCTTTTGAAAAAGGCTTGAATAACACGACCACCGCTTATGATCAAATGCTGCTGATGGAAAAAATTGCAACAGGTAAAGTAGTGAGCAAAAAGGCATGCAAGCAGATGGTAGACATTTTGCTCGATCAGAAATTTAAGAGCGTAATACCTGCAAGGCTACCTGCTGATGTAAAAGTGGCGCATAAAACAGGCTCTATCACAGGCATACAGCATGATGCAGGTATTGTGTATTTACCCAATGGAAAAAAATATGTGCTGGTATTGCTTTCAAAATATGAAGGTAATGTAAATGATGCCATTGAAACCATGGCACAGATTTCGAGGATGGTATACGATTATGAAACAGCCAGGTAGCGTAAATCATTTTAGTATTTCGCCTGTGTCTGTTTCCTGCTCCGGATCTTTTTTATGGACATCACTGTTTAATTGTTTTTCAAAACGCTTTTCATCTTTTAGATTGCGTATCACAAGAAACAAAATCAAAGCAACTACTGCTATCCCAACAAGAATTATTATTGTCCAGTTCATAGTGCATCATTTGTAGAAAGATACTGCACCTATTTCATTAGTCATATTAAGTTTGAGTGATGCTTCTGCAATAATTCTCATTGTTTTTACTGATTATAATCATAGCAAGGAGGGAAATTGGAGTCTATTTTTCATAAAATTAATTTTTATGAAAACGCTTATGGCTGGTTGCCGGAAAACTTTTCCGTTACTGGCTGCTGCAATAATTGTTTTATCATTCAACTCCTGCGATGTGTACTACTTTTCTCATCCACAGCCGGCAGATAAAGTAAATTTATATGAGTTCCCTGTTGAGCTAAGAGGGGTTTGGCAGGAAGAATGTGATAATGAAACGGTCGTCATTGATGCCCGAAACTTATCCTTTACAGATAAAGTTTCCCGCCGTGTTGTGAAAGGTTATTGGCCTAAAAAGATAAATGCAGATTCCCTGCAGTACTTACCCGGCTCATACCTTGCAGAACATACCGTAGTGTACGATTCACTGAACAGGCCTGTTGATACCATCAATAGTTTTGTAATTCAGAAAGAACACATCATTGAATTAAAAGATGATAAAACCCTTGGTTTGAGATACGATTACAAAATCAATAAAGACACATTGATGATAGATGAGGTTGATACATTGTGGCTTGATCTGGGACGCAATGCTTTTGTAAGAAAGATAGATGATCGTTACTATGCTCTCAATATTTTATCGGGCATTGTTGAAGAAAGCCGTAACTGGTGGCAGTTAATTATTTTTGAGAAAACTGCAGCCGATAGCATTTCGGTGTGGACCGGGGCTTCTAAATTAGAAGAATCTCCTTACATGTTCTATTCCTTCAAGAATAATTATTATTTCGATTGTTCCCTTTCCAGCAGAGAGTTGCTAAAGATGATCAAGAAAAATCAATTTGAAATCTCTAATCACCTTACAAGATTAAATAAAAAATGATGTTGCTATTTTCCTGGTTTAAAGCCCAGGGCATTGATATAACCTTTGTTTTCTATGCAATTTTCAAAACGGCAGTTTTCTAAAAAGCCGTTCAGCGCTTTTTTAATTTCAGCGATATTGGTGGGCCTGTTCTTGCGTACATCATCAAAATTAAAACGCACTGCATTGGCATAAGTACTTATAGAATCATAGTAAGCAGGTTTATCAAAAGTAACAATGCCTCTTGTGTTGTTGATCTTTTTATAAGGCCAGAAATGCCAGCCAATATTATTAGAGTCAAGCATTTTTCTAAATGTTTCCACCCATGCATCTTCGTTTTCTCCTGTTTCACCGCAGTAAAGTGGCACGTTGTACTTATCAGAAAAGTCGAGATAATCTTTGATCACTTCTCTTGTGGGAGGTGTCCAGTATTTGTGAAATGTGTAAACCAGTTTGCTGTCAAATGGTTTTCCAAAGGGTTCAAAGTTGGAATCCCATTGAGCACCGCTTGTTCAGCGAAATCAGCAAAACTTGGCAAGGTTGTCCCTTGCGTTCTTTTGACC
>CAZDHQ010000631.1:0-3328 GCA_964505135.1 uncultured Ferruginibacter sp. | reverse complement strand
CTTCAAAGCTGATATGATCCACCGCCACGAAATGTCCAAATCTTTTAGTTAGCTGATGAGCTGTTATTGCTTTTCCATTTGACATATTACTAAGCCGTTTTCATTAATGAGATAAAGCAGTCTTCAATATCAGGCTGCACTGGTTTAAGTTGTGCGTTCTGCTGCAGGCTGAATTGTTCCAAGGCATCTTTGGCATCTTCATTCTTTAATACCACATGATGATATTCTCCAAATGGATAAGCATCTTCTACATACAATGTGTTTTTTAATTCATTCAACAAATGCAGCATAGTGCTTGATTTAATTGCATACAATGGCTTTTGAAAATTGTCTACGATTCCTTTTGGAGAATTGATAGAAAGAATACTCCCATTTTGCATCAGTGCTACTCTATCACATAAATTAGCTTCATCCATGTATGGCGTAGAGACTAAGATCGTTATACCCTGCTGTTTCAAATGGCGCAACATCTCCCAAAATTCTTTTCTTGAAACAGCGTCCACACCTGTGGTTGGTTCATCTAAAAACAAAACCGTGGGTCGGTGGATTAAGGCACAACTCAATGCCAGTTTTTGCTTCATACCACCAGAAAGCTTACCTGCCCGACGTTTTTTAAATGGTTCTATCTGCACATAAATATTTTTTACCAGCTCATAATTTTCTTCGATGCTGGTATTGAATATGGTGGCAAAAAAATTGAGGTTTTCTTCCACAGATAAATCCGGATACAAAGAAAATTTACCCGGCATATAGCCAACTTTTTTCCTGATCTCTTTATAATCCTTTACTACATCAGATCCATCAACAGTAGCAATGCCACTATCGGCTAATAATAAAGTAGTAAGGATTCTAAACAAAGAAGTTTTACCTGCGCCGTCGGGACCGATGATACCAAAGAGTTCGCCCTCATTTACATTAAATGAAATATCATTCAATGCATGTACCTCCTTCTTCTTACCGTAGGTCTTTACAATATGTTCAACACTAACTTCAGGCATCATTATAATTTTACTTCGCCGTACATACCAATTTTTAAATAGCCGTCGTTCTTCACTTTCACTTTGATAGCGTACACCAGGTTAGCTCTTTCTTCTTTTGTCTGAATTGTTTTTGGCGTAAACTCTGCCTTATCAGCAATCCAGGTTACCTGGCCTTTGTATTCTTTATATCCTTTCTCGCCATTGTCAATTAAAACAGTTACTTCCTGCCCCAATTTTATTTGTGGCAATTGTATACCGGTTAGGTATGCACGCAAATTCAGGTAAGAAACATCTGCTATTTTATACAAGGCTTTGCCTGCTGCAGTGATCTCCCCTTCTTCAGCATACTTGGTAAGCACTGTGCCGGTTAGTGGATTCACAATATTGGCTCTTTGTGCCTGGTCCTGCAATTGAGCAACTCTTTTTTGCAAAGGATCTTTTTCACTTAATATGCCCCTGTTTTGAGTTGAGATGTTACTTTGTTGCACCGCAATCTGCTGCTGTGTAACCGCTATTTGTTTTTTTATTACATCTATTTGTGCATTGAGATCATCCAGTTGCTTTGCCGTAGCAGCATCTGCCTTTAATAGATTCTCTACTCTTGCCTTTTCATGCAGCAGGTTATCCAACTGTGATTGCTGAACTGCTTCCTGGTTTTTCAGGAGACGTATTTGCGGATTTACATCCGCCGTTTTTTCATTCAATGCTTTGATACTTGCTTCCACCTGCTCCTGTTGCAATGCAATATTTTTTGCATCCACTATGCCTACTACACTGTCTTTTGCCAGTTGCATTCCTTCCTGCACTTTAAAGGATAAAAGTTTTCCTGCCAACTCTGATGATACCACCACTTCATCCGCTTCAAATGTGCCGGTAGCATCATGGCCGTTATCCCCATTTTTGCATGCATTAAATAGTAAGATTGTAAAAACAACTGCGGTTAGTTTAATATGCTTCATACAATTATTTTATTGTTTTCCTGAAATAGTCTGGTAATTAATTTGTGCCTGCAGCAATTGCACCTGATGTGTAATCAATGATTGTCTCGACTGATCTTCTGCATTTACTTCCCGTAAATAATCATTGGCAGTTATCACACCGTTTTCCAGCTGTGCTTTTGCTGCTTCCTTCACACTTGTTCTTAGCTCAATAATCTCCTGGTCTTTTTCAATCAACTGCTGCAGTTTATCTACTTCTGATTGTTGCTGTTTCAATGATGTATTGGTATTTAGTAAAAAAGTCTCTTTCTGCACTTCCACCATTTTTTTATTCACTTCAATTAATTGCTTTTCTTTTTTCTGCGTATACAATCCTCCAAAATTCCAGTTGAAACGAAGACCGGTGGTATAGAATAAATCGAAATCATTATTCAAAAAATTTAAACCAGGTCTTCCATATCCGCCCTGGAAAAACAAACTTGCTCTTGGTCGATTTTTTGAATTAATCAAACCATACTGTTCGCTTAATAATTTTTCCTGTGTATTGAATAGGTTGAGTTCTGGTCTTTGTATCTCTACTGTTATATTATTTTGTACGTCTGGTTTTTCCAAAGCAATATCTGCAGGCAAATTTTGGTTGATGAATAGCCCCAGCACATCCACCAGCCCTTTTCTTGAGGCAGTGATTTCGATTGCTCTTTGCTCCGTTTTGAGTAATTCTGCTTTGAGTGTATTTAAATTGGAACGAAATGCCACGCCATTTTTTACCTGTGCTTCTGTGCGTTTGATGCCGTTATTGATATCGCTTTTTACAAGATCGATTTGCTTAAACTGTTCGTCTAAAAATAAAATGCCCAGGTAAACCTGGTTGATTCTTTCTTTTAGTTTATATAATTCCACCTCAACCTTTTGCTGCTCGGTTGCTTCTGATAATTCCTGCAAGCTTTTCTGCTGCTTGATTACGCCACCATCATACACCAACTGGTTTACATCTGCCAATACTTTGTATTGATCCTTTGAAAGTGCCGCCACCTGCACACCGGGTATAGGGATTTTGATTTGGGTAACATCAGACTGATAAGTGGCTTGTCCGCTCAAACTAAACTGTGGCAAAAAACCTTTGCTCAAATTATCCAGTGTGATATTGGTTGTTTGCTTCAGCAAATCTCTCTGTTTGATGACAGGATAATTTTGCTGTGCCAGCGTATAAGCTTTTTCCAGCGTAAGTGTTGATTGCTGGGCATGCAGCACAGTGGGTATTAACAGCAGTAGCAATAAACGTTTCATATTGTAAAAGTCATTGGTTAGAGTTTGATTGCGTCTATAATAAATTTTGGCACCTCTTTTCTCCTCTCGTCCATCACCGCTTTAAATTGAGCATCATTAAGGCCAAATTTTCCTTTGATCATA
>CAZDHQ010000630.1:0-3329 GCA_964505135.1 uncultured Ferruginibacter sp. | reverse complement strand
GATCAAATCACCTTCATGATATCTTTCTTTATGAAAGAAATAAGAGTTCTTAAGATTACCATATAAGATGGCGCCGGAAGCAGCCACAATGCCGGCAATCACACCAATTAACAATCCCTTGCCACTAGCGGCAGGCACTATCCCAAATAAGTCAATTGCAATAATTACGACCACGGTTACCAAAAAAGGAATATACTGGTATTTTCCATTTTTAATGGTTTGGGCAAATACTGCGGGCTTAGCAAGCTTATAACCTGTTAGTAATAAAATAGCAGCTAAGGCAGAAAGTGGAATTTTGTTCAGCAATGCCGGTATAGCAATGATGGAGATCAATAGCATTAATCCATGAATAACAGCTGATGCTTTACTTTTAGCTCCAGCGTTTACATTGGCACTGCTTCTTACAATCACACTGGTGATTGGCAAACCACCGATGAGACCGGCTATTGAATTGCCAACGCCTTGTGCAAATAACTCCCTGTTGGTATTAGTTACACGTCTTTGCGGATCAAGATTGTCAATCGCTTCAATACTAAGTAATGTTTCAAGCGATGCGATGATTGCAATGGCCACACCATATACAATCACCCTGCTGTCTAAAAACCCGGAAAAATCAGGCAGGGTAAAAAAGCTCAAAAATTCAGATGGAGAAGATGCTACTTTGATCTGAACCAGGTGTTCATTTTTAACAGCGAGTACGCTGCCGCTACTAATCCATAGCTGGTTGATAACTACAGCCACGATCACGGCAACCAATGCTCCTGGTATATAGGGAAGCCTTTTTTTGATGAAAGGTTTTTCCCACAGCACCATGATGATAATAGAGACAATACAGATCAATGTTACGCCCACTTCAATATGATGAAGCGGCTGCAACAGTTCATGCATGTTTTCACTGCCATAGGGGAACAGCTCCGTTATGTTTCCTTTTTCATCTTTATCATAGCCAAAAGCATGTGGTACCTGCTTTGCAATAATTAGGATACCGATGCTCGTTAGCATACCCTTGATTACACTTGAGGGAATATAGTTGGCAATACCGCCCAGTTTTGCAATACCCATCAGTATTTGTAAAATACCGGCAATGAGCACAGCACAGAGGAACAATCTAAAATCTCCAATGGCTGTGATGGCACCCAAGACTAATGCAGCCAATCCTGCAGCAGGACCACTCACACTTAGGTTAGAATTACTTAATGATCCAATTACAATGCCGCCTACAATACCTGATATTATACCACTAAAAAACGGAGCGCCCGATGCTAAAGCAATGCCAAGGCAAAGAGGCAAAGCCACTAAAAATACTACCAATCCTGAGGGGAGATCATTCTTTAGATTTTTTGTAAAATTCATTTTCTTTCTTTTTATACGTGAGCCAGCAGTTTTTCTTCTTTTTTGTTTTTAGTAAGGTTCTTAAAGAAATCTACCATGCCGTTCTCAACATTGTACACACCTCCTATTAGTCCTATTTCGCCCTTTTTGAAAAGGTCTTTAACAATTTCACTTTGTTTGAGGATCTCTTCCAGACTGTTTTCCACGTTGGCATAAGCAATCTTGTCTCTAAACATAAAGGCGTCATCATCATATAAAAGTGCTTTGCTGATGGAGGGTTGAATACGTTTAAGTAATCCCGTTATATGCCCGTCTTCCACACCTTGTTTAGCGCTTTTTATTGCTCCACATTCTGTGTGGCCAAGTACCATCAAAACTTTTGAACCCACGTATTTAACGGCGTATTCAATGCTGGCAATGATATCGTCATTTACAATATTGCCTGCAACCCTGATACTGAAAAGATCGCCAAGGCCCTGGTCAAAGATTAGTTCTACTGAAGTTCGTGAGTCCATGCAGCTTAATATCACGGCAAATGGAAATTGCCCTTCCCTTGTCTGGTTGATTAGTTCAAGATGATCGTGATCTGTATTAAGGGCATTTACAAAACGTTTGTTGCCTTCTACCAATAGTTCATATCCCTGGCTGGGCGTAAGATTCTCTAAGAATTCTTTTGAATGCTTTTTCATGTTGAATAAATTAATGGGTACTGCCCATGGAGCAGTATCTCAGGTGAAAAAATAAATTTTAAGAATAGGAATAGATTGATCAGCACACAAATAGATGCAGGCTTTAATCAATTACGATAAATAAGAAAAGGAATTAGGCTATATTGGGCGGAGGCACAAGTAATTCGCCATGAAATGCAGTATAGGTGGCTGCATTTTCTAATTTGTGATAAAGAGATATTACTGTAGAATAAGTTTGATGGGTTGTGTGATGCTCGTGTAGGTATTCTTCTGTAAGATTGCTGGTGCTGGGTACCTTTTCTTCTACACTGTTATTGCTGCCGTCTTCATTATTTTCGTCATCACAATCAGTTGACGTAAGCATTGCTGATTGTGCTTTTTCCTGCTTGGCAATCTCCTGTTGTGCAGCAATTACAAAAGGAGTACTAATCGTAAGCCAAAATAGCGTTAGCATCAAAAAAATTGACGTGGTTTTCTGAAAAACGCTGTATTGTTTTTTGTTTTTCCTCATGTAATCAAATGCAAAATAGCATTTTACTTTAGCTAATCCAAACCGCTTGGATATAACATTTAAAAATTTACAATTAAATGTTCTGCCAATAACGTTAATCACTAATGTACAGTATTTTGAGATTTGTTAAAATTTGGATGGTTAGGATTATATTTATTTGTGCTGAAATGTTGCAACTGTAAACAGGAGCAGTATTTTTGATAAAATAAACTATATGAAGGCGTACGATCTACTACTAAAGAATAATAAACAGTGGGCAGCTGATAAGGTCGCGGAGGACACTAACTTTTTCAAACGCTTATCAAAACTGCAAACACCGGAGTTTTTGTGGATCGGCTGTAGCGATAGCCGTGTACCTGCCAATGAAATTACCGGTACACAGCCCGGTGAAATATTTGTACACCGCAATATTGCTAATATGGTAATACATACAGATGTAAACCTGCTGAGTGTATTAGAGTTTGCGGTAGCGCATTTAAAAATAAAACATGTTATTGTGTGTGGCCATTACGGCTGCGGTGGTATTAAAGCTGCTATGGGTAATACAGATTATAAGCAGGTGCTAAACATGTGGCTGAGAAATATAAAAGATGTTTACAGGCATAATAGAGAAGACCTGGATAATATTAAAGATGAAAACAAACGTGCTGACCGTCTTACAGAATTAAACGTGATAGAACAGGTGCAGCGCCTTGCCAAAACATCCATTATACAAAAAGCGTGGAAAGAAAGAAATGCGCCTGACGTGCATGGTTGGGTGTATGACATTGCAAATGGAATTATTAAAGATTTGAAGG
>CAZDHQ010000629.1:0-3330 GCA_964505135.1 uncultured Ferruginibacter sp. | reverse complement strand
TACCTGTTTGCTGCAGCATGCTGTAATAATTATCAACAGAAAAAGTCCAGCTGGCGGTGTTCTTACCATACCAATAACCAGCAGCAGCACTGTTGCCATTATCCTGCACTAAGTTTACTGGCGCATCTGCTGGCGGCACATTGGGTTCTGCATTCCAGAAAAAAATATCGCTGATGCTGCCGCCGGGAAAACGGATGATGTGCGGATGCAATGTGCTGATATGATCCATTAGTGAAGCTTCCGTTACAATCTGCGTCATCCAGATATTGGCGTTATTCCCTGCAATTGACTTTGGTATTTTAGTAATCACATTACTTCGGTCAACCGTTACCGTTACACCAGATGCAGCAGGTACTGAGCCAGTACTATACGATGCAGGTTTGGTGAAATTTCTTGCTTCCCAGTCATCTAAAAAGAACCCGATGGTGCTGGCCAACGCAGGATCTACCTGCGGATTCACCGTAGTAGTATCATCTGTTACCGGTGGATTGCTATTACCACCTGGTGATGATTTTTTGCAAGATGTTGCAACTAATAAAGTTATTGCTGTAAGCGGTATAAAAATCTTTTTCATAAGTACTATTACATTGCTGTTGAAATTCTTTTTATCAATTCCATGCAGGCTCTTCCATTGTGATATGGACATTTCCAAAAGCCTGCTTTTTCTTTTTGAATGATGCTATAATCTTCATACACACCCCAGAACCATTCACCGTTCTTGTTATCTTTTAAATGCTGGCGAATGAATTGCCAATTATTAAAAACATGATTGAGGTATTTTTCATCCCTGCTCAACTGCCATGCATTAAAAAAGCCAACCATTGCTTCTGCCTGCGGCCACCAGTGTTTTTCTTTTATCAAATAATTGGAAGCCGGTTCATATTCATACCACAATGCACCATCTTTATCCAGCCCTTCTGCTGCCGCATTGGCAAGTGTGATAGCAATGTTTTTGTATTGCTCCATCCACATTGGCGCATGAATAATTTCAGCACATTCCTGCAGCAACCAGGCTGCTTCTATATCATGGCCATAAGACACCAGTGATGACTTTACGTGCCACTCTTCATCCATAAATAAATTCAGGTGGCCGGAATTTTTATTGATAATGTGTTGATCAAAAATTTTTAACAAGTGGATAATTTGTTGTTTTACCAAATCACTCTTAGTAATCGTGTACAGGTTAGCGTAGGCTTCGATGATATGCAGGTGCGTATTCATCGTTTTCTTTTCATTGTCGTCTTTTTCACTTAGCCTTAAATCATCCAGTGGAGTCCAGTCTCTTGCAAATGCTTCAAAGTAGCCTCCTCTCTTATCATCAAAACTATGGCGCTCTATCTCATCATACAACTGCATGGCCAGTTCCAATGCAGAAAGCTCCTTTGACACTTTATAATATTCAGACAAACCATAAATGCAAAACGCAAGACCATAAATTTGTTTTCTTGTTTCAGCAGGCTCACCATCTTTTGTCACGGACCAATACACACCGCCAAACTGCTTATCAACAAAATATTTCTGGATGTATTGAAAAGCTCTTTGTGCCATTTGCAAATACCTAACCACATGAGATTGGGCATAAGCTGCAGAGAAAGTCCAGAGAATGCGGCTGTTTAATACCACGCCTTTTACTGCATCTTTATTCCACTCATTATTGTTATCAATATCACCGGTAAAGCCACCATAAGTAGTGTCAACCGTATGAGTAATCCAATAATCGAGAATAGCAGACAACTCATCTTTCAGTTCCTGCTGTAATGCAAGCAGCTTGCTGTTTTGATCAATCGGCGTCATGGTATACATCTTTGCCTGCTATTTTGCTACTAACACAGCAGGCTTATTTTTTTCTATAATGCTGTTGAGTGTTCCCACTGCTGCTTGAGAACTGTATCCATCTGCAGGTGTATTTATCACATAATCCAGCAACTGGCCTACTGTGGTTGTTGCTACATGTATTCGTGTATCAGATGATGCATAATAAATGAATACAGTACCATCATCATCCATTATCCATCCATTACTAAAAACTACATTAGACACGTCACCAATTCTTTCTTCTCCCTCCGGGGCCAAAAAATAACCGCCGGGTTTGTGTGTTACTTTAGTAAGATCATGCAGGTCAGTCAAAAACAGATACAAAGTATAGCGAAGCCCGGCAGCAGTATTTCTTACACCATGCGCTAAATGCAGCCAGCCTTTGTCTGTTTTGATGGGTGCAGGACCCAATCCATTCTTTGCTTCATACACCGTATGATAAATTCTTGCGTCAATTACAATTTCCTCTTTCACTTCTGCCTGCTCCATGGTATCACTTAAACCAAAACCAATACCGCCACCGCTTCCTGCATCAATAAAACCGTCTTGTGGCCTGGTATAAAAAGCATACTTACCATTCACAAACTCCGGATGCAATACCACGTTGCGCTGCTGCGGTGATGGTGTAACCAGGTCTTTTAATCTTTCCCAGTTTACCATGTCTTTTGTTCTTGCAATACCACATTGAGCTATGGCTGCGCTTTGATCTGATGCAGGCGCAGCAGGATCTCTTCTTTCTGTACAAAACAAACCATAAATCCATCCGTCTTCATGCTGCACTAATCTTATATCATAAATATTAGTATCCGGCACATCTGTATCAGGCATGTAAATAGGATGATCCCAAAACTTGAATTGATCAATACCATTTGAACTTTCGGCTACCGCAAAAAAAGATTTCCTGTTGGATGCCTCCACTCTTGCTACCAACAGGTATTTGTTATCAAACTTAATCGCACCTGGATTTAATACGGCATTGATACCAAACCTTTCCATCAGGTAAGGATTGGAATGTAAATTCAAATCGTATTTCCAGAAAATTGGGGCATGCGCTGCCGTTAGTACAGGGTACTGGTACCTATGAAAGATACCATTACCGAGGGGCTCTTTTTGATTAGACCTGTTTAGCAACTGCTCATGGTTTTTCTCCAGTGCTGCCAAACGGTTATAGAAATATTCGCTCATAGTTCCAGGTTTTTAATTTTCCAGTTTATTCCACCAGGTTTGTTTTAGAATTAGTATGATGATTGCAAGCAAAACAATAGTGATGAGTAAAGGCAGTTTCATCCAGAGCACTACATACATAGGCAGTATGGTGAGGCAACATTGGCCAATAATACCCAATACCACATTAAACATGTCCAGTTTAAAACGCCTGTTAGGCTCAAAGGAAGGATTGTCAGTAATTACTTTTTCATGAATGGGTTTCCAAAAACCCCAGGGACGAACCGTGCTGTAAAATTTCTTTAGCAGGTCTTCGTCTGCAGGTGCTGCAGTGTAAGTTCCAATAAAACA
>CAZDHQ010000628.1:0-3342 GCA_964505135.1 uncultured Ferruginibacter sp. | reverse complement strand
TAAGCAAGCTATTGCTGATATGAAGAGTTGGTACAAAAACAAAGACACAGCTGGCATGATGATCGCCCTGATCCCCTATCAATTTAATTTTAGAGAGAAAAAAAGGCCTTATGACGTGTATTATAAGTCAGCGATTACCATTTCCCCAAAAAGTGGCATACCTGATATCATGTATGCTGCACAGTTAGCAGATGATGGCAAAATAAATGAAGCGCTTACCATTGGCAACAAAGGCTATGCAATGCTATCGCCTAAGTTCAAAAAGATATTTGTTGCCACCTATGCTGAAGTATTATATGGTGCTGATAAAAAAGCAGCAGCCTATAAAATATTGGAAGACGAATTTGCTACAGGCAATTTAACTGAAGATAACCTTAGATCTTATTTTAGATTTTACACAAAAGACAAACGCTTTGAAGATGGCATCAATAAAGCAACAGCCATGTTTCAAACAGACTCATCTGATTTTGTATTGAGCCGCCGTGCAATGTTATACAATGAAATGGGCAATAAAGAAAAAGCATGTGAAGATGCCATGTTGTTGAAAACAAGATTTGAATCATTTACATTCCTATCAAAACAATTTGGTTGCCCACAGGTAATGGCTGATGTAACGCCCACTCAGCAACGCACCTATATTTATGAAGTGGTATTCCAGGGTCAGACTTACGATTTCAGGGTTACCAATCCTATTGTTGACATGAACAGCGGCATTTCGTTTCGCTTTAAGATGACAGGAGATGTGGGCATGAGCGGTAATGTAAAAATTGGCAAAGACGCATTGAACACAGCACACAAACAAAACAACCGCTTTAGCGATGGCGATCTTGATCTTACTGATGAAACAACGGTTTGGATCAGTAATGAAGTTTTCAATGATCTGAAAACAAAAAATCAAACCAACATCAGTGCTGATATGCTCGGCGAAAAACAATACACCATTATCAACGATGAATACAATGACGATGATGATTTTTATCCTGTAACAGTAGATGGCGAAGAAAAATACATCAAGTGTTTTAAGATTGGTTCACTGGATGGAGATGAAGAAATGTGGATCAATGATGATCCAAAAAATCCTTTGATATTAAAAATGAAATTGAGTTTTAGTATAGAGCTGAAACAGGTACTGTAGTAATTCGACTCCGGCCCGACACACAAGCCTGCACTCCAGTTGCAGGCTTTTTAATTAAGTTTTAGGTGTAAGTATTTTGTGTTCATACGCCCATTTCACCAATGAGAGTGCATTGTTGGTGCCCGTTTTACGAAAGATATTTTTTCGGTGGGTTTCCACAGTGAGTGTTGAGATATTCAACGCTTCAGCAATTTCTTTATTGGTCAGGTCTTTTTCAATCAATGCAATCAATTGCTTTTCCCTGTTGGTAATATGTATAGCCTCCACCTGCTTTTTATTTTTTTCTTTCACTTCCAGCTCCCTCAATACATCTTCCTGGAAAAAGCTGCCGCCCTCATATACCTTATGAATGGCATCAGCCAGCTCTGCGCCATTTGTTTGTTTCAATAAATAACCGGCAATGTCTGCCTGTGTTATCATTTCTTCCACTATATCACCCTGGCCACTCATGCTTAAAGCAATGATTTTTACGGAAGGAAACTTCTGCTTCACCAACTTCGCCAGTTCACGGCCATTCATGCCGGGCATCATTACATCGGTTAACAAAATATCAACAGGATTATTGTTTAACTGATGTAACATTTCAGCACCTTCATTAGCAGTGCAGCAAATATTAATGTCAGCATGTTTTTTTAATAAAGCAATTAATCCATCAATTATGATTTGATGATCGTCAACAATTGCAATATTTATTGTTTGGTTTTTCATTGCCTTCGTGGAGGAATATGTATTGAAACTACTGTACCATTACCGGGAACACTATCCCAGTGCACTGAGCCTTTCAAAAATGAAATACGGCTCCTGATGTTTTGCAAACCAAGTCCGCTATCATTATTGTGCAGCAAAGATGCATCAAAACCTTTTCCATTGTCTTCAATCAGCATATCTATTCCTTCTTCGGTATTGTAAATGGAAATATCCAGTTCTGTCGCCTGCGCATGTTTGATGGTATTGTTTACGCATTCCTGTATAACACGGTAGAGGATGGTCTCAGTAAGACTGTCTATCGCTTCATCCATTCCCTCTGCCTGTACATTGATGGATATAACAGATTTATCAATCTGCTGCGTAAATTCTTTCACGGCATTTACCAAACCCTTTTTCAATAATGCATTCGGCATCATATTATGACTCACCTGCCTGATTTCTTTGCAACCTTCACCAACAAGCAAAGTAGTTTTTTGCAGCAGTTGCTGTTGTTCATTTTCTTTAGCCTCCAGTTGTTTACCTATTGCCTGCAGGTTCATCCAGGCTGCCATCATTAACTGGCCTACGCCATCATGTAATTCCGCTGCTATTCTCTTTCTTTCATTTTCTTCAGCAGTTAAAATATTTACCGTAGCCTCTTCCCTTTGCAGCATCAGCTTTTCCTGAAGTTCATTTTCTTTTTTCAATTTATACCTGCGGTAAAAAAGATAACCATATAGCAGCAGCAATAGGAAGATGATGGTGCCGCCAATCAATAAAAGATTTTGTTTTGCCAACCGGCTTTGTTGTAATGCAATGGTTTGCTCTTTTTTCGCCGTTTGAAATTTGGTTTGCATTTCGTTAATCTGGCGGCTGTTTTCTGCATTCAGGTACTTTTCATTTTCTGTAGCACGTATTTTTTGCCAGGCGTATGCAGAGTCAGGCATTTTCATTCCATAGTAGGCTTCAGCAATATTTTCTGTTGCCACTACTACCAGGTATTGGGCTGATATTTCATTGGCAATATCAAGCCCCATCTTATTATACCTGATTGCCTCCGCATATTTTTTTTGCTGGATAAATACACTCCCGATATTGATATAAGAGCTGCCAAGAATAAATTTTTTTCCAATCAATTTTTCTATCTCTACCACTTTTTGATAGTTTATCAGGGCCTTGTCATAGTCGCCTTTGTTTTTATACAATACGCCCAGGTTATTATATCCTATAGCAATTCGGTTACTATCTTTTGCAGCAATGTAAATATCAATGGCCTTGTTGTACATATCAGCAGCACTGTCAAACTGCTTCGTCATTTCCAGCAGGATGGCTTTGTTGTTATAAAAATTGCCAAGGATTTTTGTATTATTTAACTGGGGGATATTGATAGCTGCTTTATCAATGTATTGTCTTGCAGTAGATAAATTATTTTGCTCCCTGTATACACCGCTGATGTTGATAGCTGCCTGCGTAGTTAGATCAAGATCATGATGATCCATTCCAAATTTTTCTGCCTGGAT
>CAZDHQ010000627.1:0-3342 GCA_964505135.1 uncultured Ferruginibacter sp. | reverse complement strand
GTTTTATTTTAAATTATACCAGGATGGTATCATGAGAGAGAAAAATCAATTCTATATTCCAAAGGATGGTAAAACCGGCATTCCTTCATCTGAAATAAACAAACGTTTTTGATCAGGCCACCAGGCTTACGTCAAAAACATTCTCAAAATTTCGGCAAAGTTTTTCCTTCACCTCCTGCATATCTACCTTCTCGTTAAGTTCCCTTTCAATGGAGGTAACCTGTTTATTGGCAATACCGCAGGGAATGATATTGTCAAAATAAGAAAGGTTGGTATTTACATTGAGTGCAAAACCATGCATGGTAATCCACCTGCTGCAGCGTACACCCATGGCGCAAATTTTTCTTTCCTTCCCCGGTACGGTAGCATCTATCCATACGCCTGTTTCTCCCTTGCTGCGTTCTCCGGCTATTCCATATTCACCTATAGTAAGAATGATCACTTCCTCCAGCTCACGCAGGTATCTTCCAATATCCGTATAAAATTTTTCCAGATCCAATACCGGGTATCCTACAATTTGTTCAGGCCCATGAAAAGTAATATCTCCTCCCCTGTTTGTTTTGAAAAATTCAATATTGCGAAGCTGCATCTCGTCTTCTGAGATCAGCACATTTTGCATATTGCCGCTTTTGCCCAGCGTGTAAACGGGCGGATGTTCACACAATAGGAAATGATGATTGGTATCTGCAAAATCAATCAATTGCTCCTCCGGCAAACCATTTCCATTGGCACCATTTCTTTCCCGGTAAAGTTTATCAGACTTGATTTTGAGATTTGCCTGCAGCAGTTCCTCCTGGTAGTCCCAGGCTGTTTTGTATGGAATATTGCCCAAATCCCTGTAAAGTACTTTTCGCCTTTGCAATTCAATTGATTTATTTTGCAAATATACAACCGCTGAATATTCGATATTTGCCGGATTTAACGCTAAATACTTTGAAGGCATCACAGATCATGCAAAACTCAGAAGAAGAAATACAGGAAAGTGAAGAATTATTTCAGAAACTTACATTGGAAGTAAGCAAAGGCCAGGAACCTTTACGCATAGACAAATTTTTAATGACCCGTATTGAAGGTGCTACCCGTAACAAAATACAGGCGGGTATTGATAACGAAATGGTGCTGGTTAACGACAAGGCCGTAAAATCGAATTATAAAGTAAAACCGGGCGACAGGATTGTGGTATTCGATAACCGGCATCCAGACAGCAATGAGATTATCCCTGAAGATATCAAGCTTAATATAGTTTACGAAGACAACGATATCTTGATCATCAATAAACCCGCTGGCTTAGTGGTGCATCCGGGCAGCGGCAATCCAAACGGCACGCTGATTAATGGCGTAGCCTGGCATTTGAAGCAACAAAATCCTGATCTAACCGAAACAGATCTGCCAAGGTTTGGTATGGTTCACAGGATTGACAAAAATACCTCCGGCTTAATTGTGTTGGCAAAGTCATCTAAAGCCATGTCTGATTTGGCGAAGCAATTCTTTAATCATACGGTGCACCGCCGCTACATTGCACTGGTTTGGGGAGATTTTGATAACGACGCCGGCACCATTACCGGCCATGTGGGCAGGCATCAACGGTTTAGAAAATTGTTTACTACTTATCCCGATGGTGAATATGGCAAAGAAGCTATCACACATTATAAAGTATTAGAACGTTTTAATTATGTAACACTGGTAGAGTGCAGGCTTGAAACCGGCCGTACACATCAGATAAGAGTTCACATGCAGCACATTGGACATCCGCTATTCAATGATGATTTTTATGGAGGTGATACTATAGTTAAAGGCACAGTGTTTAGCAAGTACAAGCAGTTTGTAGATAATTGTTTTACCATCTGCCCCAGGCATGCACTGCATGCAAAAGAGCTTGGCTTTATACACCCAACCACCCGTCAACAGATCCTTTTTACGAGTGATTTACCGACCGATATGGAGCAGCTTATAGATAAATGGAGAAGGTATAGTAAAAATAAGAACCTGGCAGATACAGAAAACTGAATATCTGTTTTCAAATTGGATTATTGAGTGCAGATAGCAGAACAAATTCAAAACGACATTATACTGGTTAAGCCTTACATTTGCGTTGGCTTTTAGTCCATTATCCCCACCGGCCTGGTCAAAACAGCGTAGGCTATAATAAACAACCCCTTAGCCACGTTGTAATTCCGGTTGAAAAGCCCATCAATATTATTGTTTTGTAACGCTTATATTAAAGCAGTTAAATAGGTTATCCAAAGATTTATGAACAGGCAGTTAAAGAACTACTTACAAAAAACACTTGTTTTTCTAGATATACTGGTACTCAATTTATCTTTTCTGTTTTCAAGAGTGATATTTGGAGAACGCATATCGGGATATGCATCAGATACCTATCTTGAGTTTTGGCTGTTTATGAATTTTGTATGGATAGTGACTTCCGTTATTTCCAGAACCTATTCAGACACTAATATTGTAAACTTTGAATATTTTACCAAGAGAACGGTACAGGTTTATTTACTGTGGATCATTTTTATCCTATTTTATCTTTTCTTTTCCCGCCAACTCAATGTATCCCGGTTTTTCACTATTGTTTGTATTATCATTTTTGGCATAGGGCTTCTAATGAACCGGTTCTTATATCTTGGAATTAATAATTATTTTAAGAAAAGAAATCACCTGTTTAATAAAGTTTTGATTGTTGGATATAACGAAACCGCTAAAAAGCTGGAAAACTATTTTGAAGAAGAAGGTTTCAATTATCATCTGGTTGGCTTTGTAGAAGACGAAAAAAACATAAAGGAATTAACCCGCCACCCGGTGCTGGCAGATATTAAACAGGCAATTCAAACCGCCATAGAACTGGATGTACAAGAGATCTTCTCAACGATCACACCAGAACAAAACAGTTACATCTATACATTAATGAATAAAGCGGAAACAGAGTGTATCCGTTTTAAATTGGTGCCTGATCTTTCCATTTTTATCAATAAGCCCGTTAAGATCAATTATATCAGGGATCTACCGGTAATGTCTTTAAGAAGTGAACCGCTTGATGATGTGGGCAACCGTATAAAAAAGAGAGCACTCGATTTAACGGTGAGTATACTTGTGGCTATTTTCATTCTTTCGTGGTTGATACCTCTGTTGGGATTACTAATAAAACTGGAATCAAAAGGACCAATCTTTTTTGCCCAGTTAAGATCAGGAAAAAACAATAAAACCTTTTACTGTCTCAAGTTTAGAAGTATGACAGTAAACAAGGAGTCAGATACAAAACAAGCTACCAGGAACGACAAACGGGTTACTAAAATCGGCAAGTTTATACGTAAAACCAGCCTGGATGAATTTCCTCAG
>CAZDHQ010000626.1:0-3350 GCA_964505135.1 uncultured Ferruginibacter sp. | reverse complement strand
AAGCCATCAATTTGTTTTACCAGTCTTTCTTCATTCCGGTTGATCAGTGTTTTTGAAATATCCAATATTGATTGAATACTGCGGTAATTATTGGTAAGCACCACGGTCATCAGGTCTTTGCTGTAGCTGTTCGCAAATTCCAGCATGTTCTCTACGTTGGCACCCTGGAAGCGGTAGATACTTTGGTCATCATCACCCACCACAAATACATTGGGTTTTTCCCAGAAATTAATGAGCAACTGTACCAGCCTGTTTTGCGTACCGCTGGTATCCTGGTATTCATCTACCAATATGTATTGAAATTTTTCCTGGTAGGCCGCTAACAAATTTGGATTCTCTTCAAAGGCTTTGATTACCCAGTTGATCATGTCATCAAAATCATAGCGATTTTGCCTGCGCATGATTTGCTGGTACACTTCAAATTCGTGTACGGCTGCCCGTAACTTTTCCATTTTATCCAGCTCATCTTGGTAGGCAGGTTTGCGATCGCCCTTTTTCCATTTACCAGCCCGGTCTGTTTTATAAATAAATTCTTCCCTGGTATCAAGGCTGCTGATGTATTCATCTATTCGCTGGTTAATAAATGCCGGCGACCAGCCTTCTCTTTTCATCGCAGAAAAAAGAGAACGCAGGTTGTTGATTTCAAAATACACGTCACCCCGGTATCTTTTTAAAGGATGATTTTTTGGGAATTGATCAATCAGCGTTTTAAATAACTGGATACTTTCCAATTCAGAAATTGGATCCAATGCATTTTTTTCAAACAGCGATAAATTATCCTGTATTACATCATTGCAAAAAGCATGAAAGGTGTAGATGTTTACTTTGTATGCATCAGCACCAATAAATTGCTGCAGCCTGCGCCGCATCGCAATGGTGCCAGCATCGGTGTAAGTAAGGCAAAGAATATTCTCCGGCAGCACATCTGTTTCCAGCAAAATTTTCCCAATTCTTGCAGCCAGTATTTGTGTTTTACCAGTGCCCGGTCCGGCAATTACCATTACAGGGCCTTCAATGGTATCCACCGCTTTTCGCTGCTGTTCGTTGAGTTGCAGGTAGGCTTCATTAAATTTTTGCTGTAGCTGTTGCTGATATGTTTGCATGAATCAAAGATAAATTGAATGAGGATGGAAAAGAATTTGAAAGCCGCTTTGTATTACTTAATTTACAGTATAAAAAATTATAGTTATGTCGCTTACAGAAGATAAAAAGAAAAGCATTCTGCTAAGTGATGTTTTAGCTGCTGCAAAAAAACTAACGGCTGAAGAAAAACATGTTTTAAAGATAAAGCTATTTGGAGCAGACCTTCTTAAACAGGCAAGGGCTTTTGATACAGCAATGAAAAAGAAGAGACCTTTAGTTAAAAAAACTGACGAGGAAATAGTAAAAGCAGTTAGAAAAATAAGAGCTGAAAATGCGGCGAAATAAAAAATGCTGTATTGATAGTTGTGTATGGGTGAAATATGCAGGACACAATAGAATTGCTGTTTTATTAAAATATATACATGATAACGGTCTTGTAGTTTTTGCAGATCGGTATTTGCTGGGAGAAGTGCACAAAACCTTAATAACAGAATTTAATTTTTCAATACAGGAAGCAAATAGAGTAACTTTTCTTATTGAGTCATTTGTATTTATCGTTGTGCCTAGAAGTATATGTCGCATGTGCAATGATTCCACAGACAATTTCTTATATGATATCTGTATTCAGAACAATTGTCAGTTATTAATAACCGTAGATAAAACTTTATTAATCGATCCTATTGCCCCCTTTACAAGGAAAACCGATGCCTGGTTAAGAAAAAGAAAGTAATCTCCAACTCAACATTTGCTATCTGTTGTTGTTTATTAGGAAATATAACCAGCAATGAGCAAAGTCTACTCTATTAAAACAGTGCAGCTGCTGCCTGTGAGCATTGATACCGCATGGGATTTTTTTAGCAGTCCCGCCAATTTAAAAAACATCACACCTCCTTCACTTGGGTTTGACATCATCTCCAAATATCATGGTGATAAAATGTATCCCGGCCAGATCATTGAGTATAAAGTAAGTCCTGTATTAGGCATTCCGCTCTATTGGATGACGGAGATTACCCATGTGGAAGACAAAAAATATTTTGTGGATGAACAGCGTTTTGGCCCTTATAGTTTATGGCATCACCAGCACCATTTTAAAGAAGTGGCCAATGGCGTAGAGATGACCGACATTGTGCATTACAAGCTGCCATTTTGGTTTTTGGGTGATATTGCACAGGCATTGTTTGTAAAAAAGCAGTTGAAAGCAATCTTTGATTTTAGGTACAAAAAGGCGGCTGAGGTTTTTGGAGATGTTTAACCGTTTAAATTACAATTTTGATTTATTAGTTATACCCGTTATCTTTAACCACAACAATTCCCGCTTTAGTTAATGACTTATGACTGACCGTTAAGTAAAAGTGGATAGCTGAAAGGCTATCCACTTTTTTATGTTTCAAAAAATATCGGTCTTAACCCGGCATGCGGGTGATGTATTTTTCCATTTGTTTTATCTGGTCAGCAATCTGTGGTGTAGTAGGTTTTAATGCTTTTGCTTTTCTAAAAAACTCTTTACCAGCCCTGAATTCTCTTTTGTTGATCATGATGGATGAGAGTTGCAAAAAAGCTGCAGCTTCGTTTTCTTTATCAGGCAACCCAGCACGGATGGCAGCACGGATATAGCTTTCCGCCTGTTTCATATCGCCACGCTGCATGGCCAGCATACCCAGTTGTAATTTGTTGGGGCCTTCCGCCTGCTTCATTTGATCGGCCAATAAACCACCGCCACTCATCAGGTCCTGGCTTTTTTTAAGGTGCTTTTCAGCACTTTCATATTTCTGTTCGGCCATATCCAGATTGCCCTTTACGGTGTAGTAAACAGAACGGATAGGCTTTATTAGCAGCCCGGGAAATTTAATAGAGTCAATGATTTTTTTTGCGCCTTCCAGGTCGCCGGTCTCCATAGATTCCTGGATCAAACGCATTGGTCCAAAAACGAAATGACCCACTATTAAGATTACAGCAATTAAATACAATACAAATGATGGCCAAAAACCAGCCTGCCAGTTAGTGAAGATTGCCAGGGCTAAAAACGCAATGCCCAATGGCAGCCGGTATTTGATGATGACATTTAACCACTTCATACACGCAAAAATTTTGGAGTGCAAAGATAGGGGTTCAAATTGTCAAAAAAAGGATGCATCCTTGGACGATAGCATCCATATCCCTATTTTTGCACTCCGCTATAAAACTGGGTTACACCGGTTTTTTAGCATGGCCCTGTAGTTCAATGGATAGAATAGAAGTTTCCTAAACTTTAGATACAAGTTCGATTC
>CAZDHQ010000625.1:0-3357 GCA_964505135.1 uncultured Ferruginibacter sp. | reverse complement strand
CAGGCAGACACTGCAGGTGCGGCTAAATTAATTGCCAATAAAAATGGAGAACCAGCAATAGCAGCATTAACGGTAGTAGCGAATGCCATGTTGAATTTAGATGAATTGGTAACAAAGAATTAAATGATCAGGCTTTAACCGATAGCCTTGAAATAAAATATTATGACACAAAAAGAATTACACAACCAGCGCTTATTAAGAGAGGCAGAACGTGCCGTGATGCAAATGCACACACGCCGGCATTTTTTAAAAGAAAGTGCAATGGGGTTGGGTGCGTTGGCGCTTGGTTCTATATTTGGCAGCTGTACTTCTAAATCAGCAACAGAAAACAAGATTGTGTTTGACCCGGCTCATCCGTTGATGCCGAGGATGCCACATTTTGCAGGCAAAGCAAAAAGTGTAATCTACCTGCACATGGCTGGTGCACCATCACAATTAGAATTGTTTGATTACAAGCCAGAGCTAATGAAGATGGATGGGCAGGATTGTCCGCAATCTTTACTGGAAGGAAAAAAGTTTGCGTTTATACGTGGTGTGCCTAAAATGCTGGGTCCACAAGCGAAGTTTGCACAGCATGGACAGAGTGGTGCATGGATCAGTGAAAACCTTCCGCATTTATCCAGCATTGCAGATGAAGTTTGTTTCTTAAAAGCAGTTACCACAGACCAGTTTAATCATGCACCGGCACAGTTGATGGTGCACACAGGTACGCCAAGATTAGGCAGGCCAAGTTTGGGTTCCTGGGTTACTTATGGATTGGGAACAGAAAATCAAAACCTGCCGGGCTTTGTGGTATTAACCAGCGGTGGGCAAAACCCTGATGCAGGTAAGAGCGTGTGGGGTAGCGGATTCTTACCAAGTGTTTACCAGGGCGTACAATGCAGGAGCGAAGGTGATCCTGTGTTGTTCATCAAAGACCCGGATGGTATGAGCCGTGATTTGCGTAAGGCTTCCATTGATGCTATCAACGAAGTAAATGCAGAGGAATACAAAGAGTACAATGATCCGGAAATTCTCTCCAGGATATCACAATACGAGATGGCCTATAAGATGCAAATCTCTGTACCCGAGGTGATGGACATCAGCAATGAGCCGCAATACATTCATGATATGTATGGTACTAAACCAGGTCACGGATGTTTTGCCAACAATGTGTTGCTTGCAAGAAAGTTGGTAGAAAAAGGTGTTCGTTTTGTACAGTTGTTTGACTGGGGATGGGATTGCCATGGTACAGGTGCCGACCTTGCTATTGATATTGGTTTGATCAATAAATGCCGCTCAGTTGATAAAAGTATTACAGCTTTGATATTAGACCTGAAACAACGGGGACTATTAGACGAAACATTGGTAGTATGGGGTGGTGAATTTGGTCGTACACCGATGCAGGAAAACAGGGAAGGAAAGAAAATGCCATTCAAGGGAAGAGATCATCATACAGAAGCATTTACGATTTGGATGGCGGGTGCTGGCATTAAAAAAGGATTTAGCTATGGTGAAACAGATGAGATTGGTTACAGTGCCATCAGCGGTAAGATAGAGCCGTTCGATATCCAGGCTACTATTTTAAACCAGCTTGGTTTTGATCATGAAAAGCTTACTTATGAATTCCAGGGAAGGCCATTTAGATTAACTGATACAAGAGGAAGAGTGATTAACGAGATTATTGCTTAACAATTCTAACCACAAATTTTAATCATTGAACAGAAGGAATTTTGTATTTGATACAACTGCCGCCACCACAGCATTAATGCTTTCTTCGCTTGATGTTTTTTCAACCGCACAACCAGTAAAAAATATGAACAATAATTTCCAGTTAAAAATTTTAGCTACCAATTGGGGCTTTCCCGGAACAACAGATGAATTCTGTGCCAAAGCAAAACAGGAAGGATACGATGGAATAGAAATGTGGTGGCCCGGCAGCAAGGCAGGGCAGGATGAATTATTTGCAGCATTAAAAAAACATTCCCTTGAAATTGGCTTTTTAGTGGGCGGTAGTGAAAGCAATTTTAATGATCATCTCAATAGTTTTAAAAACATGATCAATGCCGCTGCCAATAACACGGTGCAGCGGCCATTGTATATCAATTGCCATTCGGGAAGAGATTATTTTAGTTTTGAACAGGGTAAAGCATTTATTGATCATACTACTGCTTTATCAAAATCAACAGGTATCAAAATCTGTCATGAAACACACCGTTCCAGACTGATGTATTCAGCACCAGTCGCCAAAAATTATTTGGAGAAAATTGCAGACTTGCGTTTTACATTGGATATTTCTCACTGGTGTAATGTGCATGAAAGTTTACTGGCAGATCAGCAGGAGACAGTTGATTTAGTATTGCAGCGCACCAATCATATTCATGCACGCATTGGCCACCAGGAAGGTCCGCAGGTAAATGATCCAAGAGCACCTGAATGGGATGAAGCAGTAAAAGCACATTTTGCATGGTGGGATAAAGTAATCGAAAGAAAAAAGCAAGCAGGTGAGGTGATGACGATTCTTACAGAATTTGGGCCACCTACTTATATGCCTACGCTTCCTTATACACAGCAGCCACTGGCAGATCAATGGGGCATTAATGTACACATGATGCATACGCTTCGTAAACGCTACCAGTAACAAATAGCCAAACAACAATTTATCAATAAAACCATTTAACCATTCACTAGTGTTCTTATCCTTTACAGAATTTATCGGTCATTTTCATCCGGCATTGGTTCATTTGCCCATTGGTATTTTGCTAATTGCATTAGTGCTGCAATGGTTGTCAACCAAAGAGAAATATCAATCAATCAAACCTGCAACAGCCGCTGTTTTATTAATTGGAAGTATTACTGCGTTGATCTCCTGCCTCACCGGTTATTTTTTATCCATCAGTGATGATTATGATACGGCCACTGTTAACTGGCACATGTGGATGGCGATTCTATTAACCTTTGTCTCTTTTATTTTATTTGCAAAAGAGAAGAATCCAAATTTTGGTATCAACAAAAAATTGTTGTCTATTGCTGTATTGGTGTTGGTTTTTGTCACTGGTCATTTAGGAGGAACGTTAACGCATGGCTCAGACTATTTTACAAGGCCATTGCAAAATGCGTTTAGTGGTGACAGTAATACTGCTGTAATAAAACCAATCGCCAATGTACAGGAAGCCCTTGCTTACAATGATATTGTAAAACCAATACTGCAAACAAAATGTTATGCCTGCCACAATGCTAACAAACAAAAAGGTGGGCTTAGAATGGATGATAGTTTATTATTGATGAAGGGCGGAAAGGATGGAAAAATAATTGAACCCGGTAATGCAGAAGCAAGTGAAATGATTAAAAGATTAATGCTTCCGATTGACAATGACG
>CAZDHQ010000624.1:0-3358 GCA_964505135.1 uncultured Ferruginibacter sp. | reverse complement strand
GTTGGCTTCTTTGGCTGCAAATGCAGTTCACGGCAAGGCGAATGCTTTTGTGCCGGCCCATAATTGGGATGGTTATGATTTTGGCAGTGGGCCTGCTATTACCAACCGGCTTAACCAGGGACCATTCCCTACTTATGCACCGGAGGATGTGGTGCCTGGTGCTGATGTAATCATGGCTACCACACCTTCTAAAAAAAGACTAGCCAATTATGGTATGGGACTCACCACCTATTTATGTGACGAAGCAGGCCCTGCAAAAAAAGAAAATGAATCATTAGCAAAGTCGCTGGAAAAACTGGTTACGTTTTCACTTAGCGATGTGTTGTACATACGCCTTGACTGGCGTGACATACAAAGCAAGCCGGGCAAGTTAGATTTTTGTGATCACTGGAAGATAGCATTTGATTTGGCAAAGCAATATAACAAGCGCATTGGTTTTCGAATCCAGTTAATGAGCCCGGATATTGTGCCGGAATCAATGCCTGATTTTTTATTAAAGAAAGTGCCGCTTTATAAATTTGCTACAACCAATGAAATTGGCCTGCCCGGTAAAACGCTGTATGCACCGCAGTTTGATCACCCGGCTTTTTTAGCTGCACTAAAAGAACTGGATGGTTTATTGGCGAGTGAGTATGATGGTCATCCGCAAATAGAATTCATGGATACCTACATGTATGGTTTTTGGGGTGAGGGACATACCTGGCCTTTTGCTGATAAGAATCCTTTTAGTGATTACACTACAGCAGAAAACACCTTTATAAAAATATTTGAACAGCAGGCTGCTAATTGGAAGCATACACCATTACTCACCAATACACAACCTGACTACAGCCGTGTAGGCAATTCAGAAATAGTAGACCGCACCATCCGTTCTTTTAACTGGTTGAGAACTGATACCATTTTTATAGAGAATATGCAGATTGAAAGTTTGAGTAATCGTCCTCATTGGGTGGGCGCATTGGTTGAAAACGGTATATCAGATGGCAGTGCTGAAAGCTTGAAAATAGATGAAGGCATTACCAGAAGCGATAGCATTATTTACCATGCAAAAGATGTAGGGTGCAACTATTTTTCGTTATGGAACTGGCATAAAATACAGGCGGAACGATTGATACATTACTATCAACAATATCCGGATGCCATAGATGATCTTGCCTTACACATAGGTTACAGGGTACGTCCTTCCTGGATATGGTCATTTGAAAAAGATGGCCACCCAGGACTTGTCTTGGGTTTGGTTAATGATGGTGTAGCCGGTATTCCCGGCGCATTGCGTATTTCCATGCGAACACAGGCGGGGGAAATGCTTGCAGAAGGCAGTCTTGACCCAGGTTATCCAAAACCAGGAAAAGTAAGGCAGGCAATGTTCTTACTTCCTAAAGGCACAAAAGTAGAAGGCATTAAAATGTATGCTGAGATAGAAGTAAAAGGAGTTAGAAGAAAGGTCAATTGGGCCTGTCATCAAAAAACAGAAGCAGATGGTGCCTTAGTGTTGAGAAGAAATATTTAAAAATCAAAAGCAACATATAGCCGGTAATAGTTGCATCTAAAACCGGCTTTCCTAAAATTCATTGCATCAAAGCACTTTGCTTTTTATTCAGTAATAATATCCACTTCCGCATAACCCGTTTCACTACTTGCTTCCACATTTTTTATAGAACGAAACTTAATATAACGGGCACTAACAGACGAAAAAGTTTTCACCTGCCATAGTGGATTGTTCTTAATATTCGAAAACTCACCGCTGCTTAGCAGCGTCCAGTTGCTGTTATCTTCAGATACATAGAATTCATAATTAGAGATATACGCTGGTCCCCACATGCCCTGGTCGGGCAGGTATTTAAAACCTTTTATACGTTCTTCCTTACCTAAATCAATCACCAGGTCTATTGGTAAGGACTGGCCTTTGCCCTGGTGCCATGCAGTAGAGGCGTTACCATCTAAAATGGCAGTGGCTTTTTCATCAGTAATGCCGATGAGTTTCCAGTTGTTTCTTGCAATATCAAATTGCTCGGTGGCAACAGGACTGCTTTTAGCGGAAGCTTTTTCATAAGCAATTGCTTTTACCTGCAGCTTGCCCGCTGTATTGAATGGCGCAGTAAATTTCTTTGATTTGATATTAGGAGCTGTGCCGTCCGTAGTGTAATAAATAATCGACTCAGCATCTGCTGCCTTTATATTTACTTCACCCATTTGATTGCGGGTGATAGAAGGCGCAGTCAATATCTGTGGTGCATTGTAAATGCCAATATTGCTAATGAGCGGACTGTTCTTTGCATCTGTAATATTCAACCGCAGTTGAGTAGCGGTTACAGAAGGGAACACTAAAATGCGTTTGTACCCAATGGTAGTTCCTTTCGCTAATTCCTGCCATTGGCCATTTACCATTGCTTCTATAGTAAATGATTTTACCCGCTGGCCCAATGCAATATATTCCTGTGCTAAAAAACGATTGAACCGGGTGGGCTTTCCGAGGTTGATAGTGATAGAAGCTTGTTTCACTTCATCATCTGTAGCCCAGTAAGTTTGGTTGCTGGCATCTGTTGTCATAGATGCAGCATATTTGCTGGCCTTGCCACGGGTATTGGTTGAAGTTGCTTTTTTATTCAATGCAAGGTTTAAAGCAAATGCTTTTTTTACAGCATCTGCAAAACCAAGTGCAGCCTTTACATCGTTTTCATGAATCAGGCCTTTGGTATCAATTGGGAAATTCAATAACAGTGTGCCATTGCGGCCAACAGAGTGGTAATAAGTCTCCATCAGCTTAGGTACTGTTTTTACTTTTTCATTTTCACCCGGATGATAAAACCACTCCGGCCTGATGGAAGTATTTACTTCTCCCGGCACCCAGCGGTCACCGTTTTCTACGCCATAGTGCAGCATCTCATAAGGTACATCACCGGTGGCGTTTAACAAACTCCAGTTGGTTTCACCCACGGAGCCTTCTTCAGTGCCCACCCAACGCAGGTCTGCACGGTCGCCGCCATCATTCCAGATCACAATATTGGGCTGCAGCTTTCTTATCATCTTGTAGGTATTGCTCCAGTCATAATAAGTAGTACGGTCGATGGTACGGGTTTCATTGGCGCCACCATAATAGCCATTACCACCGTTGGCACCGTCAAACCATATTTCAAAAATGGGCCCGTAGTTGGTGAGCAGTTCGGTGAGCT
The DNA here is from genome assembly GCA_964505135.1 of uncultured Ferruginibacter sp. Taxonomy (GTDB): domain Bacteria; phylum Bacteroidota; class Bacteroidia; order Chitinophagales; family Chitinophagaceae; genus Ferruginibacter. The sequence continues at coordinate 185 of CAZDHQ010000624.1, read as the reverse complement.
GGTTCCTGAAATAAGTGATGTATTCCGGTTTGCCATAGTCTGCATGGTTCCTGTCCCATGGTGAGAGATAAATGCCCAGCTTTAACCCATATTCTTTGCAGGCATCGGCCAGCTCACGGATTACATCGCCTTTGCCATTTTTCCAGGGCGCATTTTTTACGGAGTACTCCGTGTATTTGGAAGGC
>CAZDHQ010000623.1:0-3365 GCA_964505135.1 uncultured Ferruginibacter sp. | reverse complement strand
GGGTAGCTTCACCCACACCACTAAAGCCATGGCGTTTTACAACACCCTGGAAGCCTTTACCTTTTGATGTACCAACTACTTCAACTTTTTCTCCTTCAGAGAAAATATCTACAGTGATGGATTCACCAACATTTTTATCTAATTCGCTATCGCGGATTTCTTTAACTACTTTTTTAGGAGAGGTGCTTGATTTAGCGAAGTGACCTGTTTCAGCCTTAGTGGAGTGTTTTTCTTTTTTATCGCCAAATGCTATCTGGAGGGCATTGTATCCGTCTGTTTCAACGGTTTTCTTTTGTGTAACCACACAGGGTCCAGCTTCAATGATGGTAACGGCAGTTTGCTTACCAGTTGCATCGAAAATGCTGGTCATACCAATTTTCTTTCCAATAATACTTTTCATTGTATCTTGTTTTTATCCAGCGGTACCCACTTGGAGTACTTAGATGTTTACTACTTTATTTAAGAACTGACCTTTTGCTATCCTGAGCGGAGTCGGAGTAGACTCTCTTCAGGGAGTTCATCAGGCCTTAATCTCAACGTCTACACCACTTGGCAGATCAAGCTTGCTCAGTGCATCCACTGTGCGGCTGCTGCTGGTGTAAATGTCTAACAAACGCTTGTGCGTACACAATTGAAACTGCTCACGTGCTTTTTTGTTAACATGTGGAGCCCGCAATACAGTAAAAATTTTCTTGTGTGTAGGTAAAGGAATAGGACCTGTTACCACGGCGCCTGTACTGCGTACAGTTTTTACGATTTTCTCAGCTGATTTATCTACCAGGTTGTGATCGTAAGACTGCAGTTTTATTCTGATTCTTTGTGACATATGTAAAGAACTTTAAACTTTCGTTTTTTTAATTTGGAGTGCAAAGGTAGGGGTAGCAATTTAATTTTCAAACATTTTGTGAAAGATTTTATTAGATTTTTTAATTGTGATGTTATTGCTTTTAGGTTAACAGGATACCCAGGAACAACAGGTAATTACCCTGTAGCATTGACCGATAAGACAAATCATCGAATAATAGGATCCACTCTGAAATGAAGGGGTTTTACAACAGTTCGCTGCTCATACTTCTATTTATCAATCCTTTTTACATGGCATTAATCTCTATTAAACTCATCATACAATACAACCTTATTCTCCGCCGTTATTGAAGTTGTAACCAGTTTTGAATAAACCCCCGGTTTGCCGGCTCCGTAACAATCAAATAAAAACCAGGATTCATGAACAAGTTTTTGAAGTCCATCACATTAATAGCAGGCATTGTTTGCTGCACATCTATTAAATCGTTTTCTCAAATAGACCAGAGTTCCTGGCAAATAGGTGCTTATGGAGGATATAGTGTATACCAGGGTGATCTTACTCCTGGCGCTTTGAGTGGATATAAATCAATTTCCTACTATGCAGGTATTAGTGGAACAAGGATTTTAAACTCAAGGTTTACTGTTAAGCTGAATGTAGCACATGGCAATATAAAGTCTGATGAAGCAAAGTTTTCCTCCTTTCACAAAGACAGAGCTTTTTCATTCTCAACCAATTTTACTGAAATAACACCTGTATTTAGCTGGAATATCTTTGACGATGCTTACCAGGAGCAAGATCAACTATTTTCACCATATGTATTTGCGGGTGCAGGTGTCACTTTATTTGATGTAAAAAGAAACTTTAATCATATGAACCTAACCATTTTTAACCCAAACCATTGGGTTAATAAGGGCTTGAAGGTGGATAGTGCAATTGTTTTACCGAAATCTGCTTTTGTAATTCCGATTGGTGCTGGAACGCTGTACTATTTAAATGATGACTTTTCATTGAGTGCCGAATTCACATACCGCTTTGTTTTTTCAGACTATTTAGACGGATTTAGCAAATCTGGAAACACAAAAAGAAAGGATACATATCATACCCTTTCAATCGGTATTGTGCATACATTATTTTCAGGCAGTGCTGGTGGCATAAGCAATCCGAGAGCTATTTTCTAATTTTAAACTTCAAAACAATTAGCCAAAATTGTCTTAACCCAAAACCATGCTGTTCTGCCATTCATACTGCATCAATTTAACTGCCAGCAATTAGTGTTACCCCGTTCATCAGGAAGCACAACCCGGAATTACATAACACAAATTTTGGTTAGCATAATCTAAGCTACACATTGTTGTGAATTGTTTATCTCCATCCCCCACCAAGTGACCTGTATAAATTTATTGAAGTAAGCAATTCCTGCTTTTTTGTTTCCACCAATTCCAGCTTAGCTTTCAGAGTATTTTGCTGAGCAAACAGTACCTCTAAATAGGTAGCCCGGCCTGTTTTAAACAATTCTTCCGAAATGTAAATGGATTGAGACAATGCATCTACTTCTTTTGATTTGAGTTGATATGCTTCTTTTAAGTTAGTCACTCTTTTTAACTCGGTATATACTTCTGTGTATGCCTGCAAAATATTTTTACTGTATTGATAAAGCGCTTCCTGTTGAGTTGCCGTTGCAGAATTGAAGGCAGCTTTAAGAATTGACCGGTTAAATATTGGCATTGCGAACGCTCCCACTAAACCGTAGGCAATTGATTCGGGTGTTTTAAACAATAAATCCGGCCTAAAGCCCTGGTAACCCAGACCTGCCGTTATATTAAGCGAAGGATTAAAAGCTGCCCTTGCAGCAGATACATCCGCCTTAGCAGCTGTCATTAACATAAATGCCTGCCTGATATCTGCCCTGTTTTCCAAAAGAGCAGCTGGTATACCGGGCTGGATTGCCAAGTTAAATGAATCGTTGAGCGAAGAAGCACTGCGGTCAACTTTTTGTGGCATTGCACCGCAAAGCGTGTTAATTCTGCTTTCCAATTCAATAGCCTGCTGCTTTTGCAGTACCTGAAAAGCTTGTAAACTCATTAATTGAGCTTCAAACTGCTTTACCGCCAATTCATTTAAAACTGCAGCTTCCTTTTTTGCTTTTACAATATCAAAAGCTTGTTCCTGTAATTGAATTGTTTCGTTGATAATACGGATCGTCTCATCAACGGCCTGCAACTCATAATAGGAAGAAGCAATATCACTTATCAGATTTGTGAGAACGAGGTTTTTACCCTCTGCACTGGCAAGAAAACGGGATACCGCAGCTTTCTTACGGTCTTTTAGTTTACCCCATAAGTCTATTTCCCAGCTTGATTGGAAAGATGGAAAATAATCGGGCAAATTTTCAGGTACAATTTTATCCGGTAAAATAAAGGTACTGGCATTGCCAGCGCCATCCATCGTATAAAGACCGTAGCGGCGCAAAGCAGTCATCACTTGCACATCTACCCTTGGTTTTAAAGCGCCGCTACCCAGCATAACATCTGACTGCGCCATCTTTATACGTTGCGAAGCT
>CAZDHQ010000622.1:0-3365 GCA_964505135.1 uncultured Ferruginibacter sp. | reverse complement strand
GTATTGGCTGCAAGGCAATTGCCCTGGATATTGCATAAGAAGATGCCATCCGCAGATTGTTCCACCAGCAGGCGGTAATGCTCTTCACTTTTTTTAATTGCCTCGGCCACATTCTTACGTTCTGTAATGTCAACATGAAATCCATCCCAAACTAACTCTCCGCTGGCGGCCTCTCTTGGTGTGGAGATAATATTTAACCAACGCATGCCATCATTAAAAGATTGAAAGCGAATCTCCAGATTAAACATGGATAGATTTTTATACGCCTCCTCTTCGGCTGTAATCATCATTTGCAAATCTTCCGGTACAATTCTTTTGTAAAGCAATTGTGGATTTGCCATTACTTCTTCCGGCGTATTTCCTGTAAGCGGTGTAATGCCTTTACTGATATAGGTAAATCTTCTTGTTTCAGGTGTACCGATGATCTGGAAAATCATTACACCCGGCAGGTTGTTGCTTAGTGTTTGCAGTTGGGCTTTTTGTTCCTTTAGTTTTTCTTCTGTTTTTTTTCTTTCCGTTATATTAACAGATAGAATAAAAATTCCTTCCGGTACCGGTTGAAAACTCTGCTCAAACCATTCTACAGCTCCATCGGCAAAAGTCATTTGGTTTTCGCTATGAATAACGATGCGTTCTTTCATGCATTTCATGCACTGCTGAAAAATGGGTGTGTTTTCTATGCCAGGGTAAAGTTCCATTACAGTATGGCCAATCATTTCTTCTTTTGAATGCCTGGCCTGCCTGGTTAAAGCATCATTTACGTAAACGTATTTCCAATCAAATCCAATAATCTGAACAGACTCCAGCATATTATCAAGTGTAGTCCGGTACCGCAGCTCGCTTTCTATTAATTTTTCTTCGGCAGATTTTCTCTCTGTTATGTCATGAAAATTGAAGACGATGGCATTTACGTTTTCATCGTTCAGCCTGTTGGTAAGTATTCCCTCCATCCACTGGTAATGGCCATTTTTGTGCAGATTTCTAAACAAACCTTTAAACTGCTTACCCGGATTGGCCATTACTTCCTTAATAGCATTTACTGCATAACTTACATCCTGGGGATGAATATGCTGCAAGCCGGGTTTATCCATGATTTCTTCATGGCTCCATCCTGTTACCCTTTGTGCAGCAGGACTCCTATAGATGATGTTGAAGTTTTGGTCCATCAGCGCTATTACATCGGTATTGTTCTCAATCAAGGCACGGAATCTTTTTTCACTTGCAGCCAGTCTTTCTTTTGCTTTCTCCTGTTCTGTTACATCATGAGATAATATTAGTCTTGCTTTTGTATTTCCGAAGTCTATTGGTATGGCGCTCACCTGTACTTTTATAGGTGTGCCATCTTTTTTAATATGCGTGCCAAGCCCTCTGTTCAGTTTTAATGGTTCTTCATCCGGAGAAAAATTTTTAGTGAGCAGCTCTTCATGTTCAGCTTCAGGTTTTATATCTAATATAGTCATACTAAGAAACTCCTCACGTGTATATCCGTAGTGTTCTTCAGCCCTTTTGTTTACATCCAAAAACTTAAGACTGTCCAGATCAATTACCCAAATAGGAAGCGGACTGTTTTGAAATAAGTATCGGTATTTTTTTTCGCTTAGCGCAATTTCGGCAGTACGCAGCCGTACTTTTTCTTCCAGCTCTTCATTTAATTTTTTTAGCTGGTCTTCCAGTCTTTTTCTTATTGAAATATCTCTTATAAAAAAAACTATTGAGCTCTTTTTATTTTCTTCATCCTTAATAACATTAGCTGAAACCGCTCCATAAAAGGATGATCCATTCTTGTGATAGTGTAATCTCTCTTCATACCAGGAGCCTTTATCTTTCAGGGCAGTGTCAATTTGTTTTTTTTCGGCTTCATCCAAATGAACAATGCCTAATTGAACAGGTGTTTTACCTATTGCTTCTTCGCCAGTAAACCCAAATAATTTTTCAGCGCCCTTATTCCAGCTCAAAATACGCCGGTCTGTATCTCTTGAGAAAATAGCCTCCGTAGATTGTTCCACTATATTGGCAAAGTGATTTGCCTGTTCCCTTAATTTTTTTTGTTCCGTGATATCAAAATTTACAACAACAAATCCGGATATCTTTCCAGGTGTATCCATAATAGAGCTTACGGATGACTGCACAAAGATATCTTTGCCATCCTTAGTTTTTCTTTTAAGCTCTCCTGTCCAGTGCTGTGTAGATTCAATTTTTTTTCTTACTTGTTTTATTTCATCAATGCTAAGCTGTGTTTGAAAAATCTCGTCAGAACTTTTGCCAAGCACTTCTTTTGTTGTGTAGCCATACATACGCTGTGCCCCCTGGTTCCAACTGGTGATTGTATGGTTGCTATCCAGTGTATAAATGGCATCGTTTGCCTGGTTAATTTGCCGGGTCAAAAGTTCCAGTTGTTCATTCGCCAGGTTTTGTTTTTTAATTCCCCTGATAAGTACTCTTGCAAAGGCTATGGCCATGGTAAGTACAAAAAGAAAAAACAACAATATTGGCCAAAGGCTTCTGTTTACACCTGCAATTACTGTTGTATCCTGCTGTGCCAATATTGCCCATCCATACCCAGGCACTTTTTCATAAGCTGATAACCTGTTTGCATGCTCCACCGGGTTGTATAATATTTCTACATTTTTTTCTCCATTCAAAGCTTTTTTTACTGCCGGCACATTTGAATAATCAAGAATGACGGAGGAGTGTATATATGAGGGTGTGGTAGCAACCTGCCCTTTTTGATCTATCACATAAATAAAACCAGAATCGCCAAGCTTAATTTCTGTACTCCATTCCAGGAATTTGTTAATGTCAACTTCCAACAATAAAATACCTTTTACTTGCGCAGCAGTATTTTTTACAGGCACTGCTAATGCAGTTACAATAATTTCCGGTGTTAGCGGATCATTGTATACCTCGGAAAGATAAGGTTGCCATTTAGAGCTTACTCCCGGATACCATTTGATGGAGTTTTTGCTGAAAGCTTCCTTTAATGTATCTGGTATAAGTCCTTTTATAGGTACGCCGTTGGTATCAGTAAGTAAAGCATGATGAATGTAGGAATAGTCCCGTGGCATTTTTTGAAGCAGTTCAATGGCATGATGCGATTGGCCATCAGCAGGGTGCTCTGTAAATACAGGCCAGTTTGACATTGCAACGCCAATTTCATTCAGGCGCTCTAATCTTTCATGCAATACATTGGCTGATACGGCTACCATGTTTTGCCGCTCTTTATATACTTTATCAATTACCTGTTTTCTTGTTTGCACATAGCTGAAAATAGCCAGCACAAATACCGGTAGCAGGATTAAAGCATAGAAGGATATTTTTTTGGCGAGACTCATAAGTAATAAAGTATGTAGCGGTCAGGTATAAAC
>CAZDHQ010000621.1:0-3366 GCA_964505135.1 uncultured Ferruginibacter sp. | reverse complement strand
AATGATGTCATTTAGTTTATAACCCTTCGCTTGTAAAAGAATCAGATAATGAAATAACAAATCTGCTGCTTCATTTTTAAACAACTCATCATTATTGTCTTTCGCCTCGATAACTAACTCCACAGCCTCCTCTCCCACTTTCTGTGCGACTTTATTAATGCCTTTTGCAAATAAAGAACTGGTGTAAGATTTTTCGGACGGATTGTTTTTACGATTGCTGATTACCTTTTCCAACTCCAATAGGAAATTATCGTTTTGGTTTTTCTCACTCCAGCAGGTATCTGCACCTGTGTGACACACCGGACCAACCGGTTCTGCTTTTATTAGCAACGTATCATTATCACAATCAGTTTTAATTTCTTTTAGCAATAAAAAGTTGCCACTTTCTTCGCCTTTAGTCCATAAACGGCTTTTACTGCGGCTATAAAACGTTACTTTACCAAGTTCATTTGTTTTATCCAATGCTTCCTGGTTCATAAAACCAAGCATCAACACTTTGTTTGTATTGACGTCCTGCACAATTGCAGGAACAAGACCATCGGTATATTTTGCAAAATCAGGCCCCGCTGCCTCCCCCAAGGGGAGATTGTAAACTTCACTCATATTCTTATTGCTATTTTTTGTTGATGTAAAAAATTTTTTAATTCAGCAATCTCAATCTCCTTATAATGAAAAATGCTCGCCGCCAATGCAGCATCAGCATTCGCCTCTTCAAACACTTCTTTAAAATGTTCCACCGTACCAGCACCACCCGAGGCAATAACGGGAACGGGTAAACTATTTGATAATTTTGATGTGATATCAATTGCAAAACCGTTCTTTGTTCCGTCATTATTCATGGAGGTCAATAAAATTTCGCCGGCACCTAATGCAACAGCTTTGGCTGCCCAATCTGTTGTTAATGTGTCCGTCTTTGTTCTGCCGCCATTGAGATACACATACCATTTGCCATCTTCTTCCTTCTTTGTATCAATTGCCAACACTACACACTGGCTTCCAAACGCTTCACTCAAATCTTTTATCAATTGAGGATTTTTAAATGCTGCCGTGTTTACAGATACTTTATCGGCTCCGTTTTGAAGCAAAACAGAAACATCTTCCACCGTGCTAATGCCACCGCCGACTGTAAATGGAATATTGATATTGGCAGCGATTCTCTTTACGAGTTCAACCAATGTTTTTCTTTTCTCAACGGTTGCTGTGATATCAAGAAAAACCAATTCATCTGCTCCCTGGTCTGAATATAATTTTGCCAGCTCCACCGGATCGCCTGCATCACGGATGCTTTCAAAGTTGATACCCTTTACAGTTCTTCCGTCTTTGATATCAAGACATGGTATGATACGCTTAGTAAGCAATGGATAATTTTTTAATTAAAAGTTGATAATTGCTTTAAGGTTATGTTTCCCTCATAAATCGCCTTGCCAATAATGGCTCCGTTACACCCTATTTCTTTTAGTTTGATTACATCATCAAAATTGGTAACGCCACCACTTGCAATCAATTTTATTTCAGGATGTTCTTCCATAATCCTTTTGTAAAGCTCAATAGATGGCCCCTGCATGGCACCATCTTTTGAAATATCGGTACAAAAAATATTGGTTACACCCAGGCCAATCATCTTACCAATGAAAGAAAATATATTGATACCCCCGTCTTCCAGCCAGCCGCTTATTTTTATTTTTTCATCCAGCACATCTGCACCTACTAAGAATTTATCAGCACCAAATTCCATCAACCATTCTTCCAGTAACTCAGGATGCTTTACAGCAATGCTTCCAACCGTTGCAATAGCTGCCCCTGCACTGAATACGCTTTCTATATCATTGATCTTTTTTATTCCTCCTCCGAAATCAATTACCAGCTTAGTTTTTGAAGCAACTGTTTCCAATACTTTTAAATTAATGATGGTGCCAGCTTTTGCACCATCCAAATCTACCATGTGCAACCTGGTGATACCGGCATCTTCAAATTGCTTTGCTACTTCAAGTGGATGCTCGTTATAAATTTTCTGCTGTGCGTAATCTCCCTTGGTTAGTCTTACACACTTTCCATTGATCAAATCTATTGCAGGTATAATGGTCATGTTAAACTGATAAAGTTTTTAATAATAGTAGCGCCTACAGTTCCTGATTTTTCCGGGTGAAACTGCACTGCATAAAAATTATCTTTTTGCAATGCGGCACTGTAAGGTAAAATATAATCAACGGTGGCTACTGTGTCTTTTCCAAGATCGGCGTAATAACTGTGCACCAGGTAAACAAAATCACCTGCTTTTAAACCAGTAAACAAAACAGATTTTAAATCATAAATACTGTTCCATCCAATCTGAGGCACTTTAAAACTATTTACATTTTGCAAACCCGAAGGAGTAAATAGCTTTACATCTTCTTTAAAAATACCCATGCACTTTGTATCACCTTCTTCAGAATAGTTACACATGAGTTGCATACCAACGCATACACCCAATACAGGTTGCTTTAATGAAAGAATTAAATCATCCAGTTTTTTATCTCTCACATCTTTCATTGCAGCACCGGCATGACCAACACCAGGAAAAATAACTTTATCTGCATTCCTGATTTGTTCTTCATCATCTGTTACAATTGATTCAGCACCCAAACGCTGCAACGCATATTGTACACTCTGGACATTACCGGCATTGTATTTTATAATTGCTATCATACCCCTATCCCCTAAAGGGGAGTTTAAAGCACACCTTTAGTTGAAGGGAGTGCATTGTTATTAATATCTCTCTTAGCTGCTTGTTTGATACATTTCGCAAATGCCTTGAAGATGGATTCTATTTTGTGATGCTCATTATCTCCTTCCACTTTAATATTCAAATTACATTTAGCGGCATCGCTGAATGATTTAAAGAAGTGATAGAACATTTCAGTCGGCATTTCTCCAATCTTTTCTCTCTTGAACTCAGCATCCCATACAATCCAGTTTCTTCCGCCAAAATCAATGGCCACTTGTGCAAGGCATTCGTCCATAGGCAACACAAAAGCGTAACGTTCAATACCACGTTTATCACCTAACGCTTTTGCAATTGCTTCTCCCAATGCAATGCCTGTATCTTCTATTGTGTGATGTTCATCGATATGTAAATCACCTTTGCATTCTACTACCAAATCTAAATTTCCATGCCTTGCTATTTGATCAAGCATGTGATCAAAGAATCCGAGACCGGTATTGATAGTAGCCTTACCTGTTCCGTCAAGATTGATATCAATTGAAATCTTAGTTTCATTAGTGTTACGCTGATGAACGATTCTCCTTGGAGGTAATTTTAAATAGTTATAAATATCGATCCAATTAGGTGACTCCACTACAACAGTATCTTTTCTCAATTCGTCAGCC
>CAZDHQ010000620.1:0-3371 GCA_964505135.1 uncultured Ferruginibacter sp. | reverse complement strand
GCTCTTATCTTGGAAGCCATCGTTTCAATTTAAAAACCGTACGATACATACTTTCAATTGTACTCTGCATCGCTTCTGCAAAATTGATTATAGGATAATGCCGCTACTAGCAGATATATATAACCGTGCGTTTAAAACATTGAGGGTAAGCCTGCTCAGCCGCTGTAACCTGAGCTGTGTGTATTGTACTATGGGTGAAGATGAAGTGAAAGAAAATAATTTGCATCAGCATACAACAGCAGCTGCTGTTTTGTTGGAACAAATTAAAAAACTACACAGCGTACTGGATCTTGAAACAATAAGATTAACAGGCGGTGAGCCTTTGCTCTATCACGAATTAATCCCATTGATTGAAGGCATCAGCAGTTTGAGTATTCCAAAGATTAAACTCACTACCAATGGCTTTTTATTAGAACGGTTGGCAGCGCCAATGAAAGAAGCTGGTTTACAATCCATCAATGTTTCACTGGATGCAGTAAACGAGGATCGCTTTTTTTTAATGAGCAAACGCAATCATGTACACAAAGTATTGAACGGCATTGATACTGCCATTGCCGCAGGCCTGAATGTAAAGATCAATGCAGTGATCATGAAAGGAATTAATGAAGACGAAATTATTCCCTTATTAAACTTTGCATTTGAAAGAAATATTCCCATTCGCTTTTTAGAAATTATGGCGATGGGGCATTTGCACGATTCTGCAGAAAAATATTTATTTACGCAAGATGAGATACTGAACACAATCAGCAAGCATTTTGTTTTTGATAAAGTGGAAAGAGAAAGTGCTTCAACGGCTAATTACTGGAAAACAAAAGATGGTCAACTGTTTGGCATTATTGCCAATGAGAGTGAACCATTCTGCAGGGATTGCAACCGCTTGAGATTAGACAGCGACGGAAATATTTACGGCTGCCTTAGTAATAATCATCCGATTGCATTAGAAGAAACAGATAATGAAGCGGCATTAATCAGTAAATTGCAGCAGGCAATGGATCAGAAACAACGGGTGAAGTTTGTGGGGAGTGAGTTGAGTATGCTGAAGATTGGGGGTTAGGTTGTTTGAGGTTTGAAGTTCGAGGTTGTTAGAAGTTTTGGTTTAAGGTTTAAAGTTTAAGGTCTAAAGTTTTTTTGGTGGCTGGAACCCATCGATTGTTTTGTTAGCCTAAGAACTGAAAAGTTATTATATACTTGATGTTCTCATTCACAATTGACAATTCACTATTCACTAGATGAAAATACACACCTACGCAGTACTAAAAGATTTTTTTGAAAAAGAGTTTGTGATAGATGATACTATTGCAACGGTGGAAGATTTGCAGCAGGCATTGGCAAAAAGAAATCCGGCAGCGGCGAATGTACTGGAGCTATGCCGCTTTGCAGTAAAGGATGAATTTGTGAGCAGCGATTTTATTTTACAATCACAGGACGAAATACACATTATACCGCCCAGCAGCGGAGGCTAAGATGGAATATTTATCAGCACATACAATTGATATACCTGCCTTGCTGGCAACAGCACATCATCCAAAGGCGGGTGCCGTGGTATTATTTAGCGGCGAGACAAGGGATAACAGTCATGGTAAAGAAGTAAGCTACCTGGAATATGAAGCGCAGGAATCCATGGCCAATAAAATGATTGCTGATATTCTTCAGCAGGCTACTGAAAGATGGAAACTCAATATCGCTTTAGCCGTTCACCGCACTGGTAAAGTAGCTGTTTCAGAAACTGCTGTGGTAGTGATTACTGCCTGCCCTCATCGCAGTGAAGCCTATGCAGCCAACCGCTTTATCATTGATAAGATCAAACATGAAGTGCCCATTTGGAAATGCGAATACTTTACAGATGGCAGCAGAGAATGGGGCGGCAACTGCAACTGCAAAGCCATTACAGGTGATGCCAATAAACATGTGTATGAGTTTGAGGAGAAGGCTGGTTTATAACTTTTTTCTTTTGAACAAGAATAAGATATCGGTAGTGTCTGCCGCTTTCCACATTACTGAACTTTCATTGATACCTTCTGCACTTATCAACTCCCATGAATCTTCACCAAGTCGATTTAATGTGCTGATCAATTCTGATTGAAAACTTTCTCTCTTGAAATGTTGAGGATTTTATATTCGAATTTTTCCATGATGGTTGTTTAAATTTCAAACCGAATGTAGGATAAGAAAAGAACTTTTGCACAAAGAAAAGAGCGCCCAAAGCGCTCCATCCATTTCTATAACATGAGAAAAAAGTACGGCAATAAAATGGTCAGACCGGGACGGTCAGACCATTTTTAATTCAACTGCCCCATATAAAAATCCAAAATCTTTTTACGAAGCAGGTATTCATATTTTGCAATGATAATATTGGCATTGGCCCTGTCTAAATTATTCTTAGCAATTAAATACTCAGGAGAATTGATTACACCATTTTCAAAACGCAGTGTGGCAATGCGGAATGATTCAGCGTAAGCATCATATTGATTTTTTAGAGCCTGGTAACGCTTTTGCACCGCATTGATGTTTACAAAGGCCTGCTCCACACCCTGGCGTAGTTGCAGCTTTACATTCTCTGCTATCAGCCGGTAACTTTTTTCATCATTTTGCGCCAGCTTAATAGCTGACCTTGTTTTAAAGGCATTGAAGATTGGAATCCGTACACCCACACCCACAAAAGTAGAAACGTTGTTTTTAAACTGGCTGCTATAACTGATAGGCTTACTCGAAAATTTATCATCTCTTACCATCACCGGAATCTGGTTTCCATTTAATAACACATAATCATTGCCGGCAACATACGTAGAACTGATCAAACTGTTCAATGCTGCCGCACTGGAATAATTGGTACTGGCACCGCCAAATAAACCTACATTAGGATACAACGCAGCACGGGCTACTTTTACGGCCATTGCACTGCTGTTGATTCTTAAGTCGGTTGCTTTTACTGCAGACAGATTCTGCAATGCCAATGCGTATATCTCTTCAATACTTTTTTCAAAGGGCTGAATGTCTTCAATCAAACCTGCTCTGTCAAAAGATAATTTATCATAGTAGGGAACATTCATTAACTGAGAGAGGCTAACTACACTGTTTTGATAAGCATTTTCTGCATTTACTACTGATAATATATCACCTGCATACTGGCCTTTCAAGTCGCTTAGATTAGCCGGAGGTGTTGCCCCTTCATTAGCGATCAGTTGTAAGCGATCAACCTGTTGTTTTGAAACTTCTGCCTGTTGTTTTGCCAAAGCAATGGCATCTTCATTACTCAACACCTGCAAATAAGCCAGGATAACCTGCAGCGTCAGTTCATCTTTCTTCTGCTGCCATTCCATTTTAGCACTTGCAAAGGCCAGCTCATTTTGTTTGATGGTATTCTTCAATTG
>CAZDHQ010000619.1:1855-3387 GCA_964505135.1 uncultured Ferruginibacter sp. | reverse complement strand
CAAAAGAACTTCTCAGGATAAATATGGTGGAAGGTGCACACGGTGTACAGGAAATAACTTTCAACCCACTTTCAAAGCCAGGAGGTAAAGATTATGGGCTTTTGTATATAGGTGTTGGGGATGGTGCCAGCGTTCAGGAGGGCTATTCTTTTATTCCGCACAGTAAAGAAAGAGTATGGGGTGCAATTCTTCGCATTGACCCTGCCGGCAGGAATAGTGCCAATGGTAAATACGGAATTCCGCCGGATAACCCGTTTGTAAAAGATAGCAGCACAAAATCGCTGAAAGAGATTTATGCGTATGGTTTCAGGAACCCGCATCGTATTACCTGGAGCAAGACGGGTGAAATGATAGCATGCAATATCGGGCAGGCGAATATCGAAGCAATTTATCTTATAAAACCAGGACATGATTATGGCTGGCCAGTGAGGGAAGGAAATTTTGTGTTTAACCCTAATGGGGACCTTAATAATGTTTACCCACTTCCTGCCAATGACAGCATTAATAATATTACTTATCCTGTTGCAGAATATGACCATGATGAGGGTCTTGCTATTTCCGGCGGTTATGAGTACTGGGGAAGAGCTATTCCACAACTGAAAGGGAAATTCATCTTTGGAGATATTCCTTCCGGTCGCTTGTTTTATATCAATATGAACGACATAAATCAGGGAAGGCTGGCTACTATTCAGGAATGGAAAATTACTGTTGGCAAAGTTCCAAAAACACTGAAACAAGTTTGTGGAAGCGACCGTGTTGACCTTCGCTTCGGCAGGGATGCACAGGGAGAATTATATGTATTAACCAAGGCCGATGGAAAACTATATAAATTGACAAGCGCAACTGAACAAAAACGGTAAACAGAGTAACCAATTTTTTGCGATGCAAAAATTCTCTTACGCGGGGATAAAAAATTTGTTCTGCTATCAACTGAAAATTCTGTTATTACAATCTGTTTTCATGTTGACTATTTATTAATTACAATCTGAACAATATTTAAAATTAGATTCATCATTTAAAACCGATACTAACATGTTTATTATTCAAAGCTACACTCTTGCAGTAGTTTTTTGTGTTATTACAATGATATGCTGGGGCTCCTGGGCCAATACACAAAAACTTGCAGCAAAAACCTGGCGGTTTGAATTGTTTTACTGGGATTATGTTATCGGTATTTTACTTTTTTCCATTATTAGTGCTTTCACTCTTGGAAGCAATGGAGAAGGCGGCAGATCCTTCCTGGATGATTTGAAGCAGGCAGATACTGCAAACATGGTAAGCGCCTTACTCGGTGGTATCATTTTTAATGCTGCAAATATTTTATTTTCTGCTGCAATTGCCATTGCGGGTATGGCTGTCGCATTTCCTATTGCTATAGGGTTGGCTTTGGTGCTTGGTGTGATAGTTAATTACTCTGCTTCGCAGAAAGGAGATCCTGCTTTTCTTTTTGCTGGTGTAGCTTTAGTGGCCGTTGCTATTATCATAAATGCCATTGCTTATAAGAAATCGGATAGTAACAAGCAGAAGACATC
>CAZDHQ010000619.1:0-1845 GCA_964505135.1 uncultured Ferruginibacter sp. | reverse complement strand
AAAAGGAATTATTATTTCTTTAATTGCGGGTGTACTAATGTCTTTTTTTTACCGGTTTATTGCTGCATCAATGGACCTGGAAAATTTTATGGCTCCTGCAACAGGTAAGATGACTCCTTATACAGCTGTATTTATTTTTTCTGTTGGTATTTTTCTCAGCAATTTTGTTTTCAATACCATTTTAATGAAGAAACCATTTACGGGAGATCCTGTTAATTATGCTGAATATTTCACAGGAAAACTCACTACACACATGGTTGGTATCCTTGGCGGGTTGATATGGGGTATTGGTAATTCATTTAATCTTATAGCAGCAGGTAAAGCAGGTACTGCTATTTCTTATGGGTTGGGACAAGGGGCTACATTGATTGCAGCCCTGTGGGGAGTGTTTATATGGAAAGAATTTAAACAGTCGCCAAAAGGCACAGGTAGTTATTTAACTGCCATGTTCATATTCTTCATGCTGGGGCTGGCATTGATTATCTATGCCGGGAAATAGCTGAATGAATAACTAAAATAATTATGGACATTTTAAGTGTAATTGTTCTAGTAAGCATAAGTATTGCAGTTGTAATATTGCTCACTTCAAAATTTAAGTTAAACGCATTTATTTCACTCTTTCTGGCTTCGCTTTTTCTGGCAATAACTGCACTGCCTGGTAAAGATATTATTAAAATTATCAAAGATGGCTTTGGCTCCACGATGGGGTCCATAGGATTTCTTATTATCATGGGAGCCATTATTGCTGTGATACTTGACAAAACCGGCGGCGCTTTAAGTATCGCCAGGTTTATATTGTCAAAAACCGGGGAGAAAAATGCCGCTCCTGCTTTGGGAATTACAGGATTCATCGCCGGTATGCCCATATTTTGTGACTCAGGGTTTATTATTTTGAGTGGTCTGGCAAAATCAGTCAGTGCAAAAACACAAATTGCGATGCCTTTTATTGCAATTGTTTTAGCCTGTTCTTTATACTCTGTACATTGTTTAATTCCCCCTCATCCCGGGGCATTGGCAGCAGCAGGCATAATGAATGCCAATATTGGAATATTGATTATCATCGGAACTTTATTTGCAATACCGGGTTTCATAGCATCTTACTATTGGGTAAAATGGATGAACAAAAAAAAAGGATACCTGCCTGCTGCTGAAACTAAAATTATTCAACAGGAAGATGATACTAAACTCCCCCCTGTACTTTTATCATTCTTACCAATTGCTGTTCCTTTAATTTTAATCACCGCTAATTCATTGTTTAGTCTTCCCGGTTTTGATGCTGATTTTATTCTGATAAGGGGATTAATTTTTTGCGGGCAACCAGTTATTGCTTTATCTATAGGTGTTTTGCTTGCGTTGCTGTTGATGAGGAATAAGAGTATTAAAACTTTCAATATTATTTTTGAACAAGCTATTGAAAAAGCAGGAACTATCCTTATTGTTACTGCTGCCGGGGGTATGTTCGGGATGGTGATAAAAGAAACGGGTATAGGAATTGAAGCAGGAAATATATTAAGTAAAACAGGTCTTGGGTTGAGTATTCCATTTCTTATTGCTTTTGTAATGAAGACGGCACAGGGGTCTTCAACTGTAGCTATCATCACAACAGCCTCTATCGTTACGCCTATGCTGCCAATGCTGGGGCTGGATTCCGAATGGGGCAAACTATTTACCCTGCTGGCGATGGGCGCCGGTTCTATGATGATTTCTCATGCTAATGATTCCTATTTCTGGGTAGTTACAAAATTCTCGGATATAAATGCTGATACAACCCTGCGTGTTTATTCATCAGCTACCATCATAATGGGAGTTACTGTTTTTATTTGTGTATGGCTTGTATCGTTTTTT
>CAZDHQ010000618.1:0-3388 GCA_964505135.1 uncultured Ferruginibacter sp. | reverse complement strand
TAAAATGATTTGAGGGATGGTGTTTACAGGGCTAAAGTAGAACCTTTTATAGTAATTTCGTGTTATTAGATTCAAATAAAAATATATGCTGAAACTGCCGATTTATTTAGATAACAATGCTACCACACCAATGGATCCAAGGGTGCTGGAGGCAATGACACCGTATTTCATTGAGCACTTTGGAAATGCTGCCAGCCGTAACCATCCTTTTGGGTGGGAAGCTGAAGAAGCTGTGGATTATGCCCGTGAGCAAGTGGCTAAATTGATAGGTGCAGATCCTAAAGAAATCATTTTCACCAGCGGGGCAACTGAAGCTGACAATCTTGCTATAAAAGGCGTTTATGAAATGTACGCCAGTAAGGGCAACCATATCATTACTGCTGTTACCGAACACAAAGCAGTACTGGATACCTGCAAGCACATTGAAAAATTGGGTGGTGAAGTAACTTACCTTCCTGTAAATGCAGAAGGGCTAATTGATTTAAAAGAACTGGAAGCGGCGATTAAACCAACTACCATCTTAGTGGCAATTATGTATGCCAATAACGAAGTGGGTGTAATACAACCTATAAAAGAGATCAGTGCTATTGCTAAAAAGCATGGCGCACTTTTCTTTACCGATGCCACACAAGCGGTAGGTAAGGTACCGGTAGATGTAAATAAAGATGGCATTGACCTGATGGCTTTCACTGGCCATAAAATGTACGGACCAAAGGGTGTAGGTGCTTTATATGTTCGCCGTAAAAATCCAAGGGTAAAAGTAACTGCCCAGATGGATGGTGGCGGTCATGAAAGAGGAATGCGTAGTGGTACGTTAAACGTTCCGGGTATCGTAGGCTTTGGCAAAGCATGCGAACTGTGCAGGCTGGAAATGGAAGAGGATAACAAACGCATCAGCAAATTGAGAGATAAACTGGAAACAGAATTATTGAAGCTGGAAGAAGCTTATGTAAACGGAAGCCGTGAACACCGGTTACCTCATGTATCAAATATCTCTTTTAAATACGTGGAGGGTGAAGGCTTGATGATGGGCTTTAATAAGAACATCGCATTGAGTTCTGGTTCTGCCTGTACCTCTGCTTCATTGGAACCCAGTTATGTGTTAAAAGCACTTGGCCTGGGCGATGACCTGGCACATAGTTCGCTGCGTTTTGGTTTGGGACGTTTTACCACAGAAGAGCAAATTGACTACACAATAAAATCAGTTAGTGAAACTGTTTTGAAATTAAGAGAAATGAGCCCACTTTGGGAAATGTATAAAGAAGGAATTGATTTGAATACCATTGAATGGGCGCATCATTAATCACAGCTATTTAAACTAATATCATAACCTAAAACTTATAATCATGGCATATTCAGAAAAAGTAATAGATCATTACCAGAACCCTAAAAATGTAGGTACACTGGATAAGAGCAAAAAAAATGTAGGTACAGGATTGGTAGGTGCACCAGAATGCGGCGATGTAATGCGTTTGCAGATTGAAGTAGACGATGCTACGGGAATGATTACCGATGCAAAATTTAAAACCTTTGGATGTGGTTCTGCTATTGCATCTTCTTCTTTGGCTACAGAATGGCTAAAAGGAAAATCAGTGGATGAAGCATTGAAAGTAGATAACATGGACTTTGTAGAAGAACTCAACCTTCCACCTGTAAAGATTCACTGCTCTGTATTAGCAGAAGATGCTATTAAAGCAGCGATCAATGACTACCGTGTGAAGAATGGTTTGGAAGCAATCAAGTTCGATGAGAGTGTAGTCCACTAAGAAAATTAGATAATTAGCAGATTATTATGACAGCGACAGATAACGCAATTTATATCAGCGATAAAGCAAAAGACAAAGTGGTGGCCCTGATGAAAGATGCAGGTGTGGCAGATGATCCTTCTTATTTCTTAAGAGTGAGCGTAGTGGGTGGCGGATGTAGCGGTCTAAGCTACAAGATGGATTTTGACAATGAGCAAAAACCAATGGACCAGGTGTTTGAAGATAAGGGAATTAAATTGGTAACCGATTTAAAAAGCTTTCTGTACCTGGTAAATACCGAATTGGAATTCAGTGATGGATTAAATGGAAAAGGTTTTTACTTCAATAATCCGAACGCAAGCCGTAGTTGCGGATGTGGTGAAAGTTTCGCTGTTTAAATAAGGCTTTTAATTCTATATATAAGAAAGGTCAGCATTTGCTGACCTTTCTCTTTTTTACTTATGTAATTAATTTTTAGCGGCTGGCTTAGCTGCACCCTTAGCTTTTTCAAACTCTTCAGCACTTAATACATCACCGGTAAAAGTGATTTGCTTGATCTCATCAATGCCAGCGAATTTCACTGTAAGGTGTTTGTCGAAATGACCCATTGCAGCAGCATTGTATGTCGCATTGATTACACCTGTTTTCCCAGGAGCAATGGGTTCTTTTGTGTAATCAGAAATAGTACAACCGCAGGTTGGATTGGCTTGTTCAATAATCAATGGTTCTTTACTTATATTGGTCACCACGAAAGTGCCTTTCTGTGGAACGCCTTGTTTGATTTTTCCGAAGTCAATTGTTTCTGAGTTAAACTTTGCAACATCTGCTATTTTCTTTTGTGCAAATACCGCAGCGCTACAAACAAGCACAGCTACAGAGAGCAGAATTTTTTTCATTGTTTTTTATTTTTTGTTTTGAGTAAATAGTTATTGATCGTCTTTCAGGCTTTTTAAAGCTGAATTTTCCGGAGCCGAAGTTAAAGGTGTTTTCCAAACTTCCCCTTTAATAGTAATCTGTTTTGTTTGATTATTATTATAAGTGATGGTAATTGTTTTTAAAAATTCACCCTCACTTGCCGCATTGTAGCCTACATTGATCCGGGTCTTTTCGCCAGGTGCCTGTATTTTATTTGTTTCCCATTCCGGAGTAGTGCAACCACAGCTTGCCTGCACATTGCTTATTTTCAAAGAATCTTTACCGTTATTAACGATATTGAAAACATGCGTAACAGGTTTGCCCTGCGGTATCTTACCAAAATCATAACTCGTTTCTGTAAGTCCTAATACATCATCTACAGTGTTAGCTGTCTTGGCATCTTTTGACTGTGTGGATGCCACCTGCGCATGCAGAGAAACCGCAGCAGACGCTAAAAACAATAACACCCAAATTCTTTTCATGCCAGGGAGTTTTTTGAAAGAATTTCAAAGATACGAAAACGGCAAAATTGATCCTAAATTGTAGTTCCGTTACCATATTTTTAACATTCGGTCTAACTATTAATTACATTTGTTTCATGGATAGCAATTTCAATAACGATTCAGCAGCTATACAGGAAAAACTAAGCTTTGAGCATTTTAGAAATGAAGTGCTGAAAGATTATAGGATTGCCTGTGAAAGCAGGGAGACAAGCTTGCTCGGAAGAA
>CAZDHQ010000617.1:0-3391 GCA_964505135.1 uncultured Ferruginibacter sp. | reverse complement strand
AGGGGGTATCACCAGCATCTTTTTGCGTGTGTTGTTTTCAAGCGTAGGCCACTGTATACAATGAAGCACTTTCAATTATCTCTTTTTCTACCCGGCCACAATAACATCTAAATGCTGATCAAAAAAATTGCTTTTCAGCTTCATCTTTCAGCACTTCCTCATTTTGGCTACAAATCCCCTCAATTAAGCTACAGCATTCAAATCACGGCTTTCCAACTTTGTGTAACAAAAACAAAGTAAAAAATATGGAACAACAAAACGACAATTTGAAACCAAAGGTTTGGTTCATTACCGGTACTTCCCGTGGGTTTGGAAGGGTATGGGCAGAAGCAGCATTAGAGCGTGGAGACAAAGTAGCTGCCACCGCAAGAAAACTCTCCAGCATCGCTGCACTGAATGACCGCTACGGCGCAAATGTGCTGACGCTGGAACTGGATGTTACAAATACCGAACAGGTAAAGCAAGCTGTAACACAGGCATATGATCATTTCGGCAGGTTGGATATTGTATTGAACAATGCCGGTTATTCACTGGTGGGCACCATTGAAGAATCTACTGCTGCAGAAGTAAAGGCCATGTACGATACCAACATCTTTGGTGCATTGGCGGTGATACAGGCGGCGCTGCCCTTATTGCGCAAGCAGGGTGGTGGGCATATCATCGGCACATCCAGCAATTTAGGTCATGTGGTGTTGCCGGTGATTGGTTATTACTGTTCTTCCAAATGGGCATTTGAGGCAATACATGAAAGCCTTGCGCTGGAAGTAAAATCGTTTGGTATTAAAGTGACCATCATAGAGCCCGGTGCTTATGCCACAGAGTTTGGCAGCCAGGAATCATTAAAATTTGCAGCAGGCATGGATATCTATGCCGATTATAAGCAGCAGTTCTTTGGTACACTTAAAGACCTGGAAAGAGGTGATCCGGCGGCCACTCCAGCAGCTTTGTTTAAAGTGGTGGATGCTGAAAATCCCCCATTGCGTTTCTTCCTTGGCAGCCATAACCTGCCATGGGTGCGTAAGGATTATGCAGAGCGGTTGGCCACCTGGGAAGCATGGCAGGAAATATCCGATGCTGCACAGGGTAGTGTTAAATAATGTTTTAAGAATTGATTATAACCGGTGATGTATATAGATTGCATGTAACTTTTCGCTGACTTAGGGTTGCCAACCTTTCGAGAGCATTTGCTGAATAGGACAGTCCCTCAAAAGGTTGGCAACCCTTGCGAAGTTTGGAATGCACCTGCATACACGCCTGTTATAATTGTAGTAAATTGTGTACAATGAAAAAAGAAAACAAACCGTATAATTTTCATTCGCTTACAGAAGCAGCCAGGGCCTTTGGCCTTCCTGAGCCGCAGCATCCACTGGTATGCATGCTGGGTGCAGAAAGCAACCGGGTGATTGAAAACAGTGTGTCACAATCGCATGTACTTAATTTTTATAAAATCTCTTACAAACCCAGGCTGAGCGGCAGGGTACGATACGGGCAGCATTATTATGATTTTGATGAAGGCGGTTTATTGTTTGCTGCTCCGGGCCAAATAATCGGCAGTAATGAAGAACATGCCGGCGTATGCTCTTCCTATACCCTGCTGATACATCCTGATTTTTTACTGGGCTATGCATTGGCAAAAAAGATAAAGCAGTATGGATTTTTTTCTTATGCTGCCAATGAAGCGCTGCATTTATCTGATAAAGAAAAGGAAACCATCATTGGTATTTTTAAAATCATTGAAGAAGAACTGAACAGCAGGATAGATGACTTTAGCCATGATGTAATCATTTCTCAAATAGAGTTGCTGCTGAACTATGCCAACCGGTTTTACAAGCGCCAGTTTATCACCCGCAAATCGTTGAGTAATGATTTGCTGCAACAACTGGAAGAGGTTTTAGACAATCACTTTAACAATGACCGTTCTACAAATGAAGGAATACCAACAGTGCAGTACCTGGCGGAGCAACTGCATATTTCTCCCAGTTATTTAAGTGATATGCTGCGTTCACTCACTGGTCAAAATGCACAACAACACATCCATCATAAACTGATAGAAAAAGCAAAAGAAAAATTGTCTACCACCAGTCTCTCTGTCAGCGAAGTGGCCTATGAGCTCGGCTTTGAGCATCCGCAATCTTTTAGTAAACTGTTTAAAACAAAGACTAATCTGTCTCCGCTGGAATTCAGGCAGTCTTTTAATTGAGAAGCCACCAGGTTAATGTCTACATCTGGGACAAGGTTATAAGCCCTTGCATCCTCCTGATGTTTGAAAGGGCGGACATGGCTGCAGTAAGTGGAAATTCTTTTCAGCGTCGGAGTTTCGCAGTTAGCTCTTATTGAATGCAAAGCTATATGGGCGAAAAGCCCGCCGGGATAATGGAAGAGTTAACGATGTAAGTATTGCGAAAGAAAAGGGTTACGATTTATTAGAGACTGGATGATGTATTGAATGGGGAATAATAGCACTAACGAATAGCTTTGTGCCAACGGAACACAAATTAATTTATACAAACTCACAATACTTATCTCCTGTATATGAACTAAATTGAATGATGCAAAGAAGTGTATTGATATTACTTGAGTTAGCTGCACATTCAGCTGAAGTTTATTATACGATTGTAAACTCAATTGGCCGTGGTTTTCATTATAGTAAAATGGACAGTTTGAGTCGAACCGAATTGTGGATGATCCCAAAATCAAAAAAAGAAGAAAATGAAATCATTTCACAATTAAAGGCATTTAAAGCAGTAAGACGCTTTTATTTGATTATGATAGATGACACTGCAAAAGCAACGGACTTGGCTGATGTACGTAAACTATTTGACATGTATGGATTGGATACCAACAGAATTAATGACGAAGCATTATTGTTGTATTTAAATTCTGTATTCAAGTTAGAAAATGCTTACTACCTTGAATTTAGTCGAACAGGAACTGAAACCGGCCCTTGCCAGGTATTGGTAAAACCTGCTAAAGAAGATCTTCGTTATTCAGCCAGCGCTTATGCTAAAATTAAAAAGTGGATGCTGGACTAAGGTGCGATTTCTCCCAACAATCTTCGTGAGGTGATTGTAACTTCCACTCAAATGGTATCTGTAAGAAAAGAATCACCTCATGATTAACTGTAATAAAAGTATTATTCTAACCCTTTGTCTTTGAGCCATGGAGTCAAACATTATCAATATGCAAAATACTGAATGGAGTAAGAAGATTGACTTAGTAAATTACTTAACTTCATAACCATGGAAACTCCCGATAAATTGCAACGCATTGTAGAAGCCCGGATGAAGTTAAAGGCACGCTTTGAGGAGCAAATAAAAAATACCCCTTCTGTTGCAGACAACAAACCCCTGGGAAAAGGCAAACCCAACAGGCATGGTATGCCGGTGATACC
>CAZDHQ010000616.1:0-3407 GCA_964505135.1 uncultured Ferruginibacter sp. | reverse complement strand
CATCAGGCAAAACCTATTTATAAGCATGGGCATGGTAGTATTGCTTGTGCCTCTCACCATTTTGGGTATTGCTCAGATGGGCCCTGCTGTAATTGGCCATGAAGGCTCCACCTTGCTTGTAGTTTTTAATGCTTTGAGACTGCTTGGCTATAAGAAGTAACATCGGCAACGCAAAAAAACGCATATCCGTTACCGTTTGCGAACGCTGAAATAATTTGATTTTTTATATTATTTTGCGGCACTCAACTGCAGCATACAGGATAAACTGCTTACCGCTAACACGCCTGCCGCTTTAAAAATAACAACAAATGAAAATGCTGAAACTTGTATTAACCATTGTTGGTTTATGGCTATGTTCAATTTCTACTGCTCAAAACCGATATGAGCTTAACAGCAACTGGATTTGTAAAAACATCAAAGAGGTAAATGCTGATGGCAAAAAATTGTCGTTACCAGCCACTGACTTAAATAACTGGCTACCTGCAACCGTTCCTGGAACTGTACTTACTACCCTGCTTAACAACAAACTGGTGCCCGATCCTTTTTATGGAATGAATAATGAAAAGATCAAAGACATCTATTACACAGGCAATGATTATTATACATACTGGTTTGTAAACAATTTTAAAGAAAAAGCCAATGCAGATGAACAGGTTTGGCTGCAATTAAGAGGTGTAAATTATAAGTGTGTTGTTTTTATTAATGGTCAGCAGTTAACTACTCAACCACATGAAGGCATGTTATTAAGGCAACAATACAACATAACAAAATGGCTTTCGAAAAATGGTGATAACCGCCTTGCGATTTTAGTATATCCGCCCACTATTCCCGGTAATCCCAATGGTGGCCAGGGCGGCGATGGAACCATTGCAAGAAACCATACTACGCAATACACCGCAGGCTGGGACTGGATTCAACCTATCCGTGACCGCAATACAGGTATCTGGGATAAGGTGATCATTGAAAAAACAAAGAGCATTAATCTTCAACATCCGCACGTGGTAACCATTGTACCAGGAAAAAGATTACCGGACAGTAAAGTGCAGGATCCAGCCATCATTAAAGTAAGCGCAGAAATAGAAAACCCAACATCAACTGTAATTGAAGGAACATTGCAATACAAGATTGAAAAAAATACAATACAGAAAAAAGTATCGCTTGCGCCACATTCAACACAGCAAATTCAATTGCCTGATCTCACACTAAAAAATCCCAAGCTGTGGTGGCCCAATGGTTATGGAGAACAGCATCTTTACCAACTCCAACTGCAATTTACCGGCAAACAAAATGTGGTATTGGATGAAGAAACTGTAACAGTTGGTGTAAGACAGATTAGTAATGAGTGGAACAATCATACCAGCAGCATGCAGGCACTGGTGAATGGTCAAAAGATTTTTATAAAAGGCGGCAACTGGATTATTTCAGATGCCATGCTTCGCTTTAATGATGAGCGCTATGATGCAGAAGTTCGCTTTCACCGGGATATGAATTTGAATTTGATCCGCATCTGGGGCGGCGCCATTATTGAGCGTCCGGAGTTTTATGCAGCCTGTGATAAATACGGAATGCTGGTGTTCCAGGATTTTTGGTTTAGTGGAGACTGCAATGGACGCTGGCTTGATCCAATGAAAAAAGATGATCAATGGACAAGAAGAAAATACCCGGATGATCATTCACTTTCTTTAACAACAGCAGCAGATCAAATCAAATTGATACGCAATCATCCATCGCTTGCATTTTGGTGTGGTGGGAATGAAATCACGCCGCCGGATGATATTTTATTGCCACTAAGAGATTCTATTCTACCGCTGCTTGATGGCACCCGATATTTCTTTGATTACTCCAACAGCGACAGCATGAGCCTGAACACCATTGGTGGCAATGGTGATGGGCCTTATAACATACAGGACATTAAAACATTCTGGCAGCACAGAACATTTCCTTACAATTCAGAAATTGGATCAGTAGGTGTTGGTGATTTCGTTTCACTGCAGCGCTTTATGCCGCAGGAAAATTTAGTGCCGCCTGTTTATAAAACAAGCCTGGACAGCGTTTGGGATTATCATAAATACATTCCTTACAATCATTACATTGATGCCTATGGCAAAGCAACAGATGCAAAAGATTTTGCCATGAAGGCACAATTGGTAAATTATGATCAATACCGTGCATTAATGGAAGGCTTTTCAGCACATGCATGGGATTGGTATACCGGCAGCATCATCTGGAAAACACAAAATCCGTGGACAGCCTTACGGGGACAGATGTACGATTATTACCTGGATGTAAATGCCTGCCTGTATGGTCTGCGTAAAGGAAGTGAAGCATTGCACATTATGATGAACCCGGCAGACAGTATGGTAATGCTGATGAACAATGGCTTTACCACCCGACGCAACTTAATGATAGAAGTAAAAGCTGTGGATGTACTCACCGGAAAAGATAGTTTATACTCCCTACTATTTAATGAAGTGGGCCCAACCATGCCGAAAAAAATATTTTCGATTAACGGGTTTCTTTCCTCACTAAAAAACAACAATGGCTGTTTTGTTTTGCTGCGGTTATTGAATGAGGACAAAACATTGATAACACAAAACTTTTACTGGCTCCCCGGTAACGATGGCAATTATACTGCCCTGCAGCAAATGAAGAAAGCCAGTTTGAAAATTGCAGCTACAGAGAAACAAAAAGGAAAAATTGATGTAACGCTGAGCAATGATGCAGCCAACCCGGTGGCATTTTTCAACCGCATTGCTTTGATAAATAAGCAAACTACGCAAAGGATACTCCCTGCATTTTTCTCAGATAATTATATCAGCATTTTACCAGGCGAAAGCAAAACGATTACCATAGAATACAACAGTAAAGATGCAGCTACCGAAAAAATTGTGGAGGTTTATGGATGGAATGTACCTTCGACATTGAGCGATATAAAGTAACCGCTGCCAATACATTGAAAAGATCTAAAAACAAAAATAAAGATAAACAGAGGCGTGAAAGCTTTAACCGGCACCAGCAACAATTACGAACGGAGTTAAAAGCAAAATATCCCAATTATAATTTTAAAAGTAATTTACTGGGGGCCCTTTTCTTTGTTGGAAGTGCGCTCACCATCTGGGAAATATATATTTATGAGGTCACTTTCATTTCAGTTTATATCCCTTTAAATATTTGGCTTTTAACAGGCGTTATAATAACACCTTTGTTTAAGAAGACTTTTAATATTTATTGCTTTAATCCCTACACGCCTGGCAACACCCACCTGCTGTTTCACTACTTCTTCAATATTGTCTCCTTTGGAGGAATAGTAGTGTTTTTATTCATGTTGACTAACCAAGCTTTTAGGGGACAATCGGAGAGCCAATTGTATGTACCAATCATTTCATATGGCCAGTTAGCCACGTCCT
>CAZDHQ010000615.1:0-3409 GCA_964505135.1 uncultured Ferruginibacter sp. | reverse complement strand
CCTAAAGTACTAACGGCATTCACCTTTGGCGTTTTTTTAGCTTGTTCGGCAGCATTATTATTTAACATCCGCATCAAGATCAGCATGCATGCCATTGGCGTTGGTGGATTAGTTGGTTTGCTGCTAATGGTTACATTTGGTAATACAATTATGATGGGTGCTCCACTTTCAATTGGTTTACTCATGGCTGGATTGGTTTGCACATCCAGGTTGATTGTAAGCGATCATACACAAAAAGAAATTTATCTGGGTTTTCTTTTGGGTTTTATCTGCCAGGTACTCGCAGGTATCTTTATCAATTAATAAATATAAATGTACTTTATACAACGAAAGAACCCCGGCTTTTACACCTGGGCCTTTCTTTCATCTATCGTGCCTAACTAAATATTTGATATCAGCGGTTAAATATAGCCGATTGCTTAAAGTATTTTTGAGACGGAGCATAGATAAATAAGCAGCTCCCGTTTTTGATCGTATTGATAATTTCCTCACTCAATTCTTCCGGAACAGCGGGACAGCCGTGGCTGCGGCCTAAGTGTCCATTTTGTGCGATAAAATTTTCACTTACATAATCTGCTCCATGTACTACAATCGCTCTTTTATCTGCGTTGTCATTAATTCCTTTTTCGCAACCTTTCAATTTGAGGGAGTAACCATTTTTGCCCTGGTAAGTATTGCTGGTTACGTAAAACCCGGGACTGCTTTCAAATGAAGAAGCACTATTGGAAAAATTGGTAGCATAATCCATTCCTGAATTACGCCCGTGAGCAACAAGCGTATTGTAAAGGATAGCTCCCGTTACCAGGTTGATTATATACAGTCTTTTATTGGCCGAAGACTGGCTAAAATCTACAATACTTAGAATTTGATTATTAGCAAGCATGCCTTTATTCTTCAATTTTTCAAAACCTTTTACAGCCGAAGCAAACACTTCTTCTTTTAAGCCTACTGCAGCTAATTTCCATTCATGGTATTTAGACGATACCATGGATCCAATAGCATTAACATCCGTTAAAAGATTGGAATTGATAGAGGAAATATACGGTAACAGTTTGCCGGGGCCTTCTATGGCCGGACCGGGTTTGGTGAATCCCGAAAACAGCAGTAAACTCAGGGCCATTACGGGGTAACGGAAGAATCTCAGCATGGATATTGGGGGTTTTTTCAAGTACAATCTGTTGATTGATGCTCAGTTATATAAATCGCTGGAAAGAAAAAAATATTGTTGATGTGGGTAAAAATCCAGGACTGTAAATCAGGGTTTTGTGCTAACTTAACGCTTTACATATTTATTTTCGATTGCCTGCCAGCAGATTGAACAATAAATAAAAGTAAAATGCACCTGTCACCAAGGGAATCAGAAAAACTGCTGCTTTTTTTAGCCGGCGAGCTGGCAGAAAAACGCAAGGCAAGAGGTCTTAAACTCAATTACCCTGAAGCAATAGCGTTAATCAGTAGCCGCCTTCAGGAAGCAGCCCGGGATGGCCAGTCTGTAGCCCAGCTAATGCAATATGGGGCTACCATTCTCACCAGGGATGATGTGATGGAAGGCATTGCAGAAATGATCCACGAAATTCAGATAGAAGCTACTTTTCCAGATGGTACAAAATTGGTAACAGTACACGAACCAATAAGATAAACAGCTTTTCCTTCAATTTTAAACTTAAACTCACATGATTCCTGGAGAATACATTTTAGCGCAAGAAGATATTGAAATCAATGCAGGCAGAAAAACGCTTATACTTACTGTAATAAACAAAGGTGATCGGCCTGTACAGGTCGGTTCTCATTTTCATTTTTACGAAGTAAATAAGCAAATGGAATTTGAAAGAGACAAAGCAAAAGGAATGCGGTTAAATATAGCTGCCGGCACCGCTATACGCTTTGAACCGGGTGAAGAAAAAAAAGTAGAGCTGGTGGAGTTTGGAGGAAAGAAAATATTGGTTGGATTTAATAGCAAAGTAAATGGACCAGTTTGAGCGTTAACGGGGAGTCGTCAATAAAAGAGCTACTACTAAACTTTCTAAACATCTAAAACACCTAAACCAAATTAGAAATGAAAATCAGCCGCGTTAAATACACCAACATGTTTGGCCCCACCACGGGTGATAAAGTGCGTTTGGGAGATACAGAACTCTTTATTGAAATAGAAAAAGACTTTACTGTTTATGGTGATGAAGCAAAGTTTGGTGGTGGTAAAACCATCCGTGATGGCATGGCACAATCGGCAACAGCTACACGCAATCAAGGTGTGCTTGATTTCGTGATTACCAGCGTGATGATCATTGACCACTGGGGAATTGTAAAAGCTGATATCGGTATTAAAGATGGAAAGATTGTGGGTATTGGAAAGGCAGGTAATCCTGATACCATGCAAGGCATTACACCCAACATGATCATCGGCGCATCTACAGAAGTGCATGGTGGCGCAGGTTTGATAACAACAGCAGGTGGTATTGATACACATATTCATTTCATTTGCCCACAGCAAATTGACCATGCATTGTTCAGCGGCATTACTACCATGTTTGGTGGCGGTACCGGCCCGGCTGATGGCACAAGCGCCACCACGGTTACTCCCGGTGCATGGAACATTCAAAAAATGCTGGAAGCCGCAGATGCCTATCCAATTAACCTTGGTTTTATGGGAAAAGGAAACTGTGCTAGCACAGCTCCGTTGGAAGAACAGATTGAAGCAGGTGCTTTAGGCCTAAAAATTCATGAAGACTGGGGAAGTACCACAGCAGTAATTGATGCTTCATTAAAAGTAGCTGATAAATTAGATGTGCAGGTGGCGATACATACAGATACGTTGAATGAAGGCGGATTTTTAGAGGATACCATCGCAGCAATCAATGGAAGAGTGATCCATACATTCCATACTGAAGGCGCTGGTGGTGGCCATGCCCCTGATATTATCAAGGCGGCCATGTATCCAAATGTGTTGCCATCTTCCACCAATCCCACAAGGCCTTATACGGTTAATACCATCGATGAGCATTTAGATATGCTGATGGTTTGCCATCACCTGGATCCGTCTGTACCAGAAGATGTATCTTTTGCTGATAGCCGCATTCGTCCAGAAACCATTGCAGCCGAAGATATCTTGCATGATATGGGTGTCTTCAGCATGATGAGTAGTGATAGCCAGGCCATGGGCCGTGTGGCAGAAGTAATTACCAGGACATGGCAGACGGCTCATAAAATGAAAGTACAGCGTGGAAGCCTACCCGAAGATGAAGGAAAAGGAAATGATAACTATCGTGTAAAAAGATATGTAAGCAAATACACTATCAATCCTGCTATTTCACATGGCATTAGCGAGTATGTGGGATCAATCGAGCCGGGCAAGATGGCCGATATTGTTTTGTGGAACCCAGCCATGTTTGGTGTAAAACCAGAGATGATT
>CAZDHQ010000614.1:0-3410 GCA_964505135.1 uncultured Ferruginibacter sp. | reverse complement strand
TTGAGCTGATGAACCAGATTCATTTTGTCTGAAATATCCCGGATTACCGCCAGTGCAAATTTTTCATCTGCAGTTTCTACCACGGACAAAGCAATATCAATTTGTATTTCATTCCCTGACTTGTGCAGACCATACAAGGGCAGTCCTAATCCCATTTTTCTAACAGTGGAATTACCAAAAAATCCATCCACAAAACGCTGGTGATGTGCCCGGAAACGCTCTGGCAGTAGTATACTCAGCGGCTGATTTTTTAACTCCTTTTCCTGGTAGCCAATTACAGCAGTTACCTGTTTATTGGCATTGCGGATAATTCCATGGCTATCAACTACCAGCACAGCGTCAGGAAATAAGTCAAAGGCTTCCGTTACCAGTTGGAGTGTCGTGTTTAGGCTTAGCATCTTTGGGGAGTTATAGCGGCTAAGCTAATAATATAATAGCAAATGATGCCACAAAATATGATGTTTCAAAAGCGAACCATGCATTAACTAAATAAAAACGTTTAAACGCTATGAATTCCATTTTTATCGCATTACATTTAGTGTCACCATACCCCCTGTTAGCGCTTCTCCTCCCTTTGAAATATTTATTCATCAAAAAAAATTAAAACAATGAAGTATTTCAAATGTGCCTGCATGCCCATCCTTGCAGCAGCAGTGTTTTTATTGGCCTCCTGCGGCGGAGGCAGCAGTGAAAAAAGTACAACAACGGAGTCTGTTCCGCCTGTTGACAGTACTGCAACCAAGGCGCCGCCACCAGTAAACAGCATTGTTACCACACCGATGAACATGGTGGTGATTCAACACAAAGTAGCCAACTTCTCCAAATGGATGATGGCTTATGAAGGCCATGATTCAGCAAGGTTAGCTGCCGGGCTGCATAATTATGTTATTGGACGAGCACTAACAGATACTAATATGGTAATGGTAGCGTTAAGGGCTGATGATATTGCCAAAGCAAAAGCTTTTACAAAAGATCCCGGTTTGAAAAAAGCTATGCAGCAGGGTGGTGTAACCGGTGCGCCTGAAGTAATGTTTATTACATGTACCTGGCAGGATACGGTGCATATCGATACAAGGCTCCGTGCAAGAACTTCTTTTTCTGTAAAAGATGCTGCTGCCTGGCAAAAGGGTTTTGAAGACGGCAAACAGGAACGTTTGGATAATGGCATCACAGACAGGCTGATAGGTCATGATGCCGATGATGAGAAAAAGGTATCCATTGTTACGGCTTTGTCAGATACTGCCAAGGCTTTTGCCTATTATAAATCTGATGCATTGAAAAAGAGAAGAGAAGCAGGTGGGGTAATAGGTAACCCAGTACAATTTATATTTACTATTGTAAAGCGATATTGATTTTCTTGGGTAAGATAGTTTTCTGTTTATTGGCGTGCAGCATTTTTTTGTTGCACGCTTTTTATTTATATCGTTTCGAGATTACATCTACCATCTCATCAAAAAATGAAGGTTGCTGGTTTGCCAGCTTATAAGACCTGGTACAAATAAAATACACGCTGTTACCCTTTACCAAATATTTATAAGCTGTATAGGCTTCAATCTTAAATATTGATTTCTTATCCGAAATCAATCCATACTTGTGTACAAATCTTTTTACATATTTTTCATCCAGCATAAATTGAATGATATTCATTTCATTTCTATAGCCTTCCATTTTGTCCTTAAAATAAAAAACGGAAAGAGAAATGCGGTCAGGGTTGCTGAAATAATTCCCAATTTGTTTATTGTAAAAATTGATATACCACTTAGTATTCAACTTAGTATGCATCGTAAACGAATCGCAGTAAAACGTATCGAACTGTTGCTTGTCAATAGCTGCTAAAATGCTGTCAAGGTCTGTGCATGCTATTTTGTTTTTACTCCAATGTTGAACACAGGATGTTTGTGAATGGCAGGCTAAGGATAAGAGTAAAGCTATAATTAGGAAGTTAATTTTTTTCATAGATGTTTGAAGGGTTATTGACACTAATCCAAAATGATTATCCGAATAAATTAATCACCAGGTTCAGTACTAATTTAATTGTTTCTTTAAAACCCTTTGGTGAACCTGATTTTGTAAAAAAGCTTACCGGTTCTTTTTGCCCGGCTTTATTGTCAATTGCAGCTTTCTCAGAATTACTATTCTCCATAGTAAATGATTTAGTGTAAGATAAAAATTAGGAGCCAGTAGTGCAAGTTAAAATTACAATATCCCCGCCGGATGTACCCACGGCCCTCTATAAGGCCTTTGCAGCAGCGCTGTCGCCTCACTATCGTTTACCACTACACGCTTTACCGGGTCATATACCAATGGCCTGCCCAGCTTCATAGAAAGATTAGCCAGTATACAACTTGCAGTTGAGATATGTCCCTGTTCAATGTCCGCTACAGGCTTGCCGTTTTCTTTAATGGCTTTTAAAAAATCAAGCATGTGCCGGCGGGTGGCAGATGCCACATGCAGTTCAATATCCGGTTCGGTAACATCTTCAGGATATTTTTCTCTTTCAAACAAAGTTTCGCCATGTAATTTTTTTTGTTTGTCGTCAACCGGGATAAAATCATATTTCATCACACTTGCTTTTAATGTTCCTTTATCGCCATAAATAATAAAGGCCCATGGATACTCGGGATCAGCAGCAGTGCCCCAGGTGCGATGCTGCCAGATGCAATTGAGTTCATCGTATTCAAAGATCGCTGTTTGCGTATCTGAGATATTAGCAATACCTTCTTTTTGCACATAAATGCCGCCATTAGAGCTTATTTTCTTTGGCCAGCCCAATTGCAGCATCCACCGCACTGCATCAAACATGTGTACACACATATCGCCTACAATGCCATTGCCATATTCCATAAAAGCTCGCCATCCCCTGTGTGGCAAGCCGGTATAAGGTCGCAGTGGCGCAGGCCCTGTCCACATTTCGTAATCTAAAAATGATGGAATTGTTTGCACGGGTGGATTATCGTTGGAGCGCATGTGATAATAGCAACACATTTCCACGTGTGATATTTTGCCCAATAATCCAGCATCAATTATTTTTTTCTTTGCTTCAATCAAATGCGGTGTGCTTCTTCGCTGTGTTCCTATCTGCACCACACGATTGTATTTTCTTGCAGTGGCTAATATTGCTTCACCTTCCAGTACATCTACACTGATGGGCTTTTGCAGGTATACATGTGCACCTGCCTGTATGGCTGCAATGGCAGTCAATGCATGCCAGTGGTCAGGTGTGCCTATGAGGATGATATCAAATTTATTTTCCTCCAGCATCTTCCTGTAATCATTATACAGCTTTGGTATTTTGTGTGATGATTGCCGCTTGCTTACCATATCCGCTGCTCTTTTCAGCATATTGCGGTCTACATCGCAGAGTGCCACCACATCTACCGGAGCCACTTGTATCAATCGAAACAAATCAC
>CAZDHQ010000613.1:0-3416 GCA_964505135.1 uncultured Ferruginibacter sp. | reverse complement strand
GC
Source organism: uncultured Ferruginibacter sp. (assembly GCA_964505135.1). Taxonomy (GTDB): domain Bacteria; phylum Bacteroidota; class Bacteroidia; order Chitinophagales; family Chitinophagaceae; genus Ferruginibacter. The sequence continues at coordinate 3,414 of CAZDHQ010000613.1, read as the reverse complement.
AATTGTATATGCAATTGTTTACTACTTCCGAAGCCATACTAAACTGGTAATAGATGGGATTTTATCCCATCTTTTCTTCCAGTTCCATCATTTTCTCAAATACGGTTTCGTATTCCCCGTTTAATTGCGATAGTTCTGCTGAAAGCTTTTGATAAGCTGTTTCATTCTGTTGGAATTTCTCTTTGTTGGCGTAGTTTTCGGGTAATGCCATTGCTGTTTCAAGTTCTGTTTTCTTTTTATTCAACTGGGCTAGTTTTTCTTCCAGTTGACTAAAGCGGTTTTTTACACGCTGGTATTCTTTTTTTAATTCTTTATCAATTGATGTATTTACGGGCTGTTCTTTAACAGGCTCTTTCACCGCTGGCTGTTTTTCTACTACTGGCTTGGGAGCTTCTATTTGTTTTGCCTGTTTATTTCGTTCTGCCTCTCTTCTTGCCTTCCATTCTTCCCATTCAGCATAAGTTCCTTTGAACTCAACTATTTTATGATCTTCTATCTCCCAAATTTTATTGGCAATGCGGCTGATAAAATAACGATCATGGCTCACCAGCACAATGCTGCCTTCGTATTTATTGAGTGCTTCAATCAATAATTCTACTGAATGCATATCCAGGTGGTTGGTAGGTTCATCCAGCATTAAAAAATTGGCTTTGCTCACAATTGTTTTTGCCAGAGCTACTCTTGCTTTTTCACCACCACTCAGTACTTTAATTTTCTTCTCTACATCATCACCACTAAATAAAAAACAGCCGAGTAAACTACGCAATTCCAAATCTGTTTTGCCACTGCGGCTTTCTTTCATTTCTTCTAAAATATCGTTGTTTACATTCAGCGCTTCCAGTTGATGCTGGGCATAAAATGACTCTTCCACATTGTGTCCCCATATTCTTTCACCATCAAACTTCTCAGTTCCGGCAATAATGCGGAGTAAAGTTGATTTACCTTTTCCATTGGCACCAATCAATGCCACTTTATCACCACGATCAATCTCTGCCCCGGTATTTTCCAAAATCACATTGTCGCCAAAACTTTTACTCACATGCTTGAGCGTACACAATACACGGCCCGGTTGTTTATCAATTAAAAAATTGATCCTGATATTGGGCCTTTCCAATTCTACATTTTCAATACGTTCCAGTTTATCTAACTTTTTGATAATACTCTGTGCCATGGCGGCCTTACTGGCTTTGGCCTTAAAGCGCTCTACCACACGTTCCTGCTGGCGTATATAATCCTGCTGGTTTTCGTAGGCCTTTTGCTGCATATCAATACGCAGGGCTTTTTCAGTTTGATAATAAGAGTAATTGCCGCTATAAAAATGAAGCTCCTGTTGGTACAGTTCCACAATCTTGTTCACCATCCTGTCAAGGAAATAACGGTCATGACTAACCACCACCACAGCTCCCTGGTAATGCACTAAATATTTCTCCAGCCACTCAATACTTGGCATATCCAGGTGGTTGGTAGGTTCATCCAGCAGCAGCACATCTGGCTTCATCAAGATCATTTTAGCAAGTAATACTCTCATTCTCCATCCTCCACTAAATTGCTTGTATGGTTTGCTTAGGCTTTCATTACTAAAACCAAGTCCCTGTAGTACTTCTTCAGTACGGTGATGAATACTATAGCCATCCAGCACTTCCATCTCATGCAGTTTGTCTGCATATTCCATGGCCAAATTTTCATCACCGGTTTTTTCTAATTCATGGCCAAGTGCTTCTATTTCTTTCTCCAGTTGCTTTACTCTTTCAAAGGCTCCCATCGCCACTTCCAGCACTGAATCATTGTTGTCAAAACTTAATAGATCCTGGTGTAAAAAACCAATGGTAGTTTCTTTCCCTTGTTCCACGGTTCCCTTGCTGGGCGTATATTGCCTTGTAAGCACTTTTAATAAAGTAGATTTTCCTGTGCCGTTGTATCCTATTAAACCGATCCTTTCATTGGGCTGTATATGCCAGGTAGCATCTTCCACTATTGTTCTTGCACCAAATTCAAATGTTACATTCTGTAAACCAAGTAGCATGTATTGTATATTTAAAATCCTTTTATTAAACGAATACTGCAATTACAGTTATTCGTGTTTATTCATCATTGTTTTAGACCGCAAAAGTAACAGAATCGGCAAACTATTCTCATCATTTCCTGTTATCATGTAGTTTTGCCAAAACTCAATTGTATGAAAAAGGGCTTGATCCTGTTACTGGTGATTATTGCGGTGGCAGTTTATTGGTTTAAGTTTAGGAAAACGGATGATGGCCCTGAAGAACCAAGGCAACAGCCAATTAAAACAAGTATGCATTCAGCCAGGTTTAATGCAAACATTGATCAACTGGTACAAGCATACAGTACCGTTAGGGATGCTTTTGTGGAGAATGATACGGCAAAAGTAAAAGCTGCTACGGGGCAGTTTATTTCTGCATTAGACAGTGTGCACCTGGATGAGTTGAAAACAGATTCAGTTTCAATTTATCAAAGTGCGTCCATGTTTGTAAACGACATCAAAGCAACAGCCCAAAGCCTGCTCGCTCAATCAGATATAAAAGAAATGCGGCAGGATTTTGCAGGCATCAACGAGAATATGTATCCTTTCTTTAAAACAATTCATTACGAAGGGAAGACCTTGTATTGGCAAAACTGCTCCACGGCTTTTGGTGAAAACAGGGGTGCTAACTGGATAAGTGTTACACAGGAAATTATTAATCCATATAGTGGAAAGTCAGATGCTGCAATGTTGCATTGTGGAGAAGTAAAAGACAGCATTAAGGCGCAATAAAGATTGGCGGCAAATTAATAACCATGAAGAAAAATCTATTACTATTCGTACTGTTGCTGCCTTTTTTTGCTTTAGCTCAAAAAAAGTTTACTATCAGCGGGTATGTTAGAGACAGTCAAAACGGGGAAACCTTAATTGGTGCTACCATTGTTGTAAAAGGAAGTACCAAGGGGATCAACAGCAACCAGTATGGCTTTTATTCTCTTACTTTAGATGAGGGAAGCTATTCCGTTATTTGTACCTATGCAGGTTACCAGCCAGCTTTATCTGAAATACAACTTAACTCGGATAAGCAAATCAATTTCGATTTACAAACCAAGGTCAATTTGCAGGAAGTGGTTGTTACATCTAAAAAAAGAGACAACAATGTAAAGAATGCACAAATGGGCAAGTTTGTGTTGCCTATTGAGCAAATAAAATCTGTACCAGCATTTTTAGGTGAAGTCGATTTGTTAAAAACAATTCAATTATTACCCGGAGTAAGAAACGCAGGCGAAGGAAGCGCCGGCATTTATGTACGTGGTGGCGGACCAGATCAGAATCTGATTATGCTGGATGATGCAATAGTATACAACACTGGCCATCTTTTCGGCTTCTTTTCCATTTTCAATTCCGATGCTATTAAAAACGTTTCGCTGATT
>CAZDHQ010000612.1:0-3424 GCA_964505135.1 uncultured Ferruginibacter sp. | reverse complement strand
GTGAAATGGGTGAATGGTTAGGCTGGATTGCCTGTCCGGAGGAATTATATCTACATAAAACAAATCACTACATTAAGCAGTGCTTGTTTTACCATAACTGCTGATGGCAGGATATTTGAAATTGTTGAAATAGCCAGTCATCGGTAGATGTAAAAACCGGTTTACAGATAGAAGCCGGAAAGCCGCTATTGCCGGAAGACGAAAAGAAAAAGAAAGATAATAACGGTGAAGAGGAGACGAAATAGGTGATTGCCAGCGGTGATAATAATAACATTGAAGATACCGATATTGATAAGCTTATACACAGATCATAAACTTTAAATCAATAATTATGGAAATCAAAAAAGCAATTAATACAAAGCCTGAACCAGTACCTTCTGCTACCGAAGATAACGATATTACACCACAGGAAATAAAACTGCTGGATAATGCAGGTAATAACGAAGAAGAAGTAGCACTGCAAAATGCCTCACTGGATGATACCGATGGGGATGGGGAAGCATTGAATGAAAGTTCTTTTGCAGATGCCAGGAGCGGTGATGACCTGGATGTACCGGGAGCCGAAGAAGATGATGATAACGAAGCATTAGGTGAAGAAGATGAAGAGAACAATACTTACAGCCTTGGTGGTGATGCTAATGATTAGGCCTTATTAAACTCGATTCTATCAAACCTGCTTTTAAAGCAGGTTTTTTTATGCATTAAACGGGGTGGTTTATGAATAAACATTTTTGCTTGACCCAATAGCCAGATTTATAAAACGCTCTGTTGTTTGGTGCTTTACCCCTCTCCTCAGGGAGAGAGCCCGTCCCGCTAAAAGTGGAAGGATGGGGTTAGGTATATTACGTGCAGGGTTGGCTTTACAGCGATCTCCCTGACATCAGTGATAAAAAATAATTTTTGAAACCATTAAAACATTTATTTTTAGCAACATTTCAATTAAACCATGAACTCTCTACAGCTTGCCGACTACATTGTATTTTTTATCTATTTTGTTTTAGTTACTGCGTACGGGATCTTTATTTATAAAAGAAAAAAGAACCGTACTGATAGTGCCAAAGATTTTTTCCTTGCTGAAGGATCACTTACCTGGTGGGCCATTGGTGCTTCGCTGATTGCCAGTAATATTTCTGCGGAACATTTTATTGGTATGAGTGGATCTGGCTTTGCACTGGGCCTTGCCATCTCTACCTATGAATGGATGAGTGCAGCTACATTGATCATTGTTGCTGTTTTTATCATCCCCATGTATCTGAAGAATCATATCTATACCATGCCGCAGTTTTTAGCAAAGCGTTACAGTGATACGGTAAGCACTATCATGGCAGTAATATGGTTATTGGTGTATGTCTTTGTCAATCTTACTTCCATTATTTATCTTGGTGCTTTGGCCATTACTTCTATTTCCAGCATTTCTTTTGAATGGAGTGTGGCTTTCTTAAGTGTATTCGCCATCATTGTTACGCTGGGTGGAATGAAAGTGATTGGTTACACTGATATTTTCCAGGTGCTGGTGTTGATCATTGGTGGCTTAGTTACTACCTATCTGGCGTTGACATTGCTATCAGAACATTTTGGTTTTGGGAAAAACCTATTGAAAGGCCTTGCTTTATTGAAACAGGAAGCACCCACGCATTTCCACATGATCTTTGATAAATCAAATCCGCATTATAAAGAATTGCCCGGTATTTCTGTTTTGATCGGCGGTATGCTGGTGAATAACCTGGCTTACTGGGGATGCAATCAATACATTGTACAGCGGGCATTGGGTGCAGATTTGCCTACGGCGAGAAAAGGGATTTTGTTTGCCGCCTTTTTAAAACTGTTGATACCGGTGATAGCAGTGCTTCCGGGGATAGCCATGTACGTGATGCATCACAATGGTTTGTTTCAAAAAGAAATGTTGAATGAGGCAGGCGTATTAAAACCAGACCAGGCATATCCAACTTTAATGAACTTATTACCGGCAGGTTTAAAAGGTGTCGCCTTTGCAGCATTGACTGCTGCAGTAGTTGCGTCACTCGCTGGTAAAGCCAATAGCATCTCTACTATATTTTCGCTTGATATTTATAAAAAATATTTCAACAAAGATGCGGATGAAAGAAAAGTAGTGATTACCGGGAGATGGGTGGTAATTATCTCCATGGTGCTGGCGGCACTGGTGGCACCAGCTTTAAAATCACTCGACCAGGCTTACCAGTTTATACAGGAATATGTTGGGTTTTTCTCTCCGGGTGTATTGGCCATCTTTTTACTGGGTATGTTTTGGAAGAAAACTACGCCGGCAGCAGGTTTGGTGGGTGCATTGATCACAGTACCTATTGCTGTTATACTTAAGTTTTTACCTCAATGGACCAACGGTGCTTTTCCTGATTATCCATTTCTTGACAGGATGAGCATCACTTTTCTGATAACAGTGGCTACCATGGTAATCATCAGTCTTGCAAAACCATCCACTGATACAGCGAAGCATTCCATCGAAATGGATACGTCATTATTTAAAGTAACACCTGGATTTATTATAGGCTCTTTTATCATTTGCGGCATACTAACGGCGTTGTATACCATTTTTTGGTAAACTGTTTATTTCAGTTGCCAGGAGAGATGAAGAGAGATTAAATTGTTAGCAGGTATTGTTGCTTTTCTTATTGAGTGCTGGTAATACAGTCCAACAGATGTCTTCCTGATTTGATAATGCATGCCTGAGATAAAACGGTAATCCATCACCGGCGTTTTCACCTCAAATGTTTGCACAGGCATAGCAGCAGGAGCATAACTGGTGTTCACAGCAGCAGGATCAATCCTGTTCATTTGAAAATCGTACGCTATTTTTTCTACCGAAGTTTTTTTGCTCAATAATAAAGATGATTGAAGACCTGCCTCGATAGCAATGTTTTTATTCAACTGCACACCAAATTTAATTGGCAGATCTGCATACAGCATTTTGCTATAGCTGGTTATTTCATTGTATTCACTTGTATTGGTTAATACATCGTTTACCGGCACAATTTTACTTACAGCACTTACAGTGCCCTGTGCAGGCGAAAACAAAGACAAGCCAGACGAAACAAAAACACGTGGACTCAAATAATATCTTACATCAATGGCAGGGTAGGGTTGAAAATTTTGATTGCCAGCCGTGGCAATATTTACTGCAGCACCTGCATAGATGCTCCATTTCTTAAAGGATGGTTTTGTATTTGCAACAGGAATATCAATTAGGTTAATCGAAGCAACCTGTTTTAAAAATGGTTTGCTTTTTTCAGGGGATGCAACAAGGTGAACCGGATGAATCGAGCTGTTATTATTTCTTGTTTCAATACTTGTGTTGGTAGTAACTGCTTTGTCATTTTTTGCTCTCCATATTTTGTGAAAGCCGTTATTGTTTTTTATGCGCTCAATTGATACCAGGTTCTTGTTTTCT
>CAZDHQ010000611.1:0-3429 GCA_964505135.1 uncultured Ferruginibacter sp. | reverse complement strand
GCGTTTTGAAGATAGTTTACGCCGGTAATAGTTGGTACGTTTGCATTAACAGTACTTGCCACAAACGATACATCTTTTGCTTTTGCAAAAGTGTAACCAACCATACCACCCCAGTTGCCAGTAAAGGTTTTTTCAACTTTTGCGGTTAAACTGTAAGATGATCCTTTGTTATTGTTGGTAAGAACGTAAACATTTGACACTTTTGAATTGATAAATCTTGCAGCAGTAGCGGCACCTCCTGAAAGTCCATAAGCAGGATATACATCTCTTTCATCAGCACCGGCTGTAAACTTGCCTGCTGGCGATTTTAAGTTGGCATCAATATAATTCAATGCATTGATGTTTTTGTTGTACAAGCCTTCAACTGTAGCAACTAAGCCAGCCCATGGTAATTTGAAATCAACAGCCAGGTTGGTTTTCCAAACTTGTGGGAACTTGAGGTTTGGATCGGAAGCATTGATTGCATAACCAGAAAGCGCAGCAATGTTTGTATTTGTTGGACGATAAACAGAAGGGTCTGTAGTGAATGGGTAGTTTAACGCTGCATCACCTGTTACGTTCAATACGCCGGTGTTCACACCATTATTACCCAACTGGTTTGAGATAAGTACATAAGGTATACGGGAAAGGAAGATACCTGTTCCACCTCTTACTATCACAGAAGCATTTCCGTTCACATTCCAGTTAAATCCTAATCTTGGAGAGAAGTACATCCTTGATTTTGGTGTGATACCAGTATTTACATGGTAGTTATTGCCATCGGGTGTTTTAAATACGATGGTATCTACTACCGGGTTAAAATATTGTGCTGCTGTATTAGGAATGCTGATATAGTCAAGCCTGATGCCGCCAGCTATACGTAACCTGTTGGTGGCTTTTACTTCATCCTGCAGATAGAAACTCTTTGTACTTGTTTTAAAAACCTGCCATGGTAATTCACCTTCAGGTAACAAAGAATAACGATAGTTAAAACGTGCAATAGCCACAGGTGAGGTGGTGAGTGAAGGGTTTTCTTTATAAGCAGAAGCTGCTGTTTTAAAATCGTCAATTGAATTAAATACCCACACACCATTAGAAGATGGTACAAACAGGTTGTTTGATTTGAATGCTTCAAAAGCCAAACCAGCCACCAATGTGTGTTTACCTTTTACCCAGGTGAGATTATCAGTAAAGTTAATGGTGCTGTAATCAAGCCTGTTGTTAGGTGTAAATGGATCAAATCCTAAAGAGGTATAAGTAGAACCATCTTTCAGGATATCAATTGTTGGGAAAAGAGAGGTTCTGTATTTCCTGTCTTCAATTTGTTTATTGTAAGTAGCCAAAAACTGGTTAGAAAATCCTCCTCTGAAGCTTGAGTTTAATTCAGCTACAATTGAACGGGTATTATCAAGAATTTTATAACCGGTGTTTTGTCCTGAGATAGCCAGTGCAAGGTTTTGGCGGTTACCATTACCTGCCAGGTTACCACTTGAACTGTTACTTACAATCTGGTCTGATTCAGAATTGTGATGAGAATAACGTACAGTTAGTTTGTGCTTATCGCTGATGTTATAGTCAACACGTGCCAGGAACTTGTCGCTCTTTACTTCATTGTTGAAATTATCAATAGCTCCCAGATCATAGCCGAAATTGGTTTTCATGAAAGCGCTCAAATCATCCAGGTCTGCAGCAGTGGTTCTTGAAACGTTACCAACAGCACCAGGCCTGTTAGCAACGTAGTCTAATGCAGGTCTTGAACTTCTAACAGATTCTGCATTAATGAAGTAAAATAATTTATTTTTAATAATCGGTCCACCCACTCTAAATCCGTACGTTTTGCTATTAAATGGAGTTGTAGGCACAGCCGCATCGGCAGCTTTTTTACCTGCCAGGCTTCTGTTGTTCCAGAGATAGTAAACACTACCATTGATATCATTTGTTCCTGATCTTGTTACCGCATTGATACCAGCGCCGGCAAAACCGCTTTGGCGGATATCAAATGGTGCAATATTTATTTGTAGTTCATCAATCGCATCCAGAGATATAGCTGTTGAGTTGGTTCTACCGCCCGCTATAGCAGAGCTACCTAGACCAAACCCATTATTAAATACTGAACCATCAATGGTAAAGTTGTTAAACCTTGGATCCTGGCCTGCAAAAGAACGGCCATTGCTGTAGGCATTGTACTTAGAAATATCGTTAATTGTACGATTGATCACCGGTATAGCATTAATGGTTTGTCTGCCAATGGTGGTTGCAGCGCCTGTTTTCCTGCCATTAATAAGTGAGCTTCTAGCTGAACTTGTTACGGCTACTTCTGTGAGCGTGGTACTTGCAGCATCCATAGCAAAATCAACAGTGGTAGTGTTACCCAATGTAGTGTACACATCGTTTTCTACCTTACTTTCAAATCCGCTAAAGCTTACAGAAATTTTAAATGGCCCACCCACACGAACGTTTGGAAAAGAGTAAGAACCATTTTTACCTGCAGCCACTATATACCTTGTGCCTGAGGGTACGTGTACTGCAGTTACGGTGGCGCCTTCCAGGCTTTGGCCGTTGGCTGCTCTTAATGTACCGGAAATGCTTCCGGTAGTTACCTGTGCATTTACTGCCAGACTGCCCAAAAGCAGTAAAAAGCTCAGTAGTTTTAGTTTAATTTTCATATTCATAGATTGATTTAAAAAAATGTTTGCAAAGTTGAAGATGCAGTTAAGCTCAAACAGTATTTTTTTGGTTATCTAATTATTACCTTCTTCAGGGATGGCAGGCGGTATATCGTTAGGTATATTTTGAGGTTAAAACAGATAAGAGCTGTTTTACATATCTACTTCAACCCAGCAAAAATGACAAAACAGGGTTGCTTTTTGTTGCATTTTTCGCAGATGATTTTTTTGCTAACAAATGAACCCGGCCGCAAAAGAAGCACTTTTTTGGGAAATAAACAGCCTGGCTTAAAAAGAAGTTAATAACCCGTGCTTAAGAATGTTTCGTTTAACGCAAATTTCCAATCAGTTAACCTTAGTACCTTTGCAGCCAAAATAATTTGTATGCTTGATAGTATTGAAAGTGCGATAGAAGATATTAAGAAAGGAAAGCTGGTGATAGTGGTGGACGATGAGGATAGGGAAAACGAAGGTGATTTTGTTACTGCGGCGGAAAATGTTACGCCTGAAGTGATCAATTTTATGAGTTTATATGGCCGTGGCCTGATCTGTGCGCCTATTTCAGAAGACATTTGCGACCGTTTTAAGCTGCAGCCAATGGTAAGCGATAATACATCGGTTCATTCCACGCCATTTACCGTAAGTATTGATTTACTGGGGCATGGTTGTACTACCGGTATTTCTGCATCAGACCGGTCAAAAACAGTGCAGGCGCTGGTGAGTGATGAAACCCAACCGGAAGATTTTGGCAGGCCGGGGCATATTTTCCCTTTAAGGGCCAAAA
>CAZDHQ010000610.1:0-3438 GCA_964505135.1 uncultured Ferruginibacter sp. | reverse complement strand
TACAGTCAATTGAAGAACTGGAAGCAAGCGGAGACACACCAGGTGAATCTGCCATAAAACTAGCGTATAAAGTAGCCGATGCGGTGTATAACAGAAAGGGTAACAATCGGGTGATACTGGCCACTGATGGGGATTTTAACGTAGGTGAAACATCAGAAAAAGCCATGGAAGAACTGATAACACGAGAGCGGCAAAGTGGCGTCTATCTGACTTGTCTTGGTGTAGGCATGGGAAATTTTAAAGATTCAAAACTGGAAACACTGGCTAAAAGAGGCAATGGTAATTATGCCTATTTGGATGATATAAAAGAAGCAGAGAAAGTATTGGTAAAGGAGTTAACACAGACTTTTTATTCTGTAGCAGATGATTGTTTTTTAAACGTACAGTTCAATTCTAAACTGGTAAAAGATTACCGTTTGATTGGCTTTGATAATAAACGGGATGCTGTTGCCGACAGTTCGGGGATTTTAGAAGGGGGCGAAGTAGGCAGTGGAAACAGTGTAATGGCGGTGTTTGAGATAACACCGCAGGCTGCTGATGATGCAGCTCTAAACCAGGCACTGTCAACTGAGTCACTTGCAGATGTTAAGCTTCGATACATTGCATCTGACACCAAGCAAACAAAAAACATTACCTATAAATGCCAAAGCCCGGTAGAAAATTTTGAAAGCCTGAATAAGGATCTTCGCCTGGCTACTGCCATTACGCTTTTTGGATTAAAGCTTCGGCAATCAAAATATGTAAAGTCCAAAGAAGACTGGGATAAATTACAGCAGATTACCCTGGCAGCTTATGATCCCAACGATTACCTGCAGCGGCAGTTTGTATCGCTGGTGGATATAGCTAAATCCATCTACGCAAAAAGCAAATCAAGAAAGAAGAAAAAAGACGAGGATTAGCTAAACATCTCTCTCACTTTATCAAAGAATGACTTATCACTCTTATCGGGCTTAGGCTGAAAATTATTGCTGTGCTGCATTTTTTCCAACATGGCTTTTTCTTCATTGCTTACATGCTGCGGCGTCCATACATTTACATGTATCAACTGGTCACCTTTTTCATAGCTGTTTACAGAAGGAAAACCTTTGCCTTTTAACCTGAATATTTTACCGCTTTGTGTACCTGCGGGAATTTTAATTTTTGCCTTGCCATCAATGGTAGGCACTTCCACCTGTGTGCCAAACACTGCCTCGGGGAAAGAGATATGTAAATCAAAAGCTACGTTTAGACCATCCCTGTGCAGTTGTGCATGCGATTCTTCCTCAATCAATACAATCAAATCACCCGGCGCACCGCCACGTTCGCCAGCATTGCCCTTGCCGTTTAAGCTAAGCTGCATACCTTCCTGAACGCCTGCGGGTATATCAATGGTTACGGTTTCTTCGCCATACACACGGCCATCGCCTTTACAGGTAGTACATTTGTTTACCACCGTGGTTCCTTCGCCACCGCAGGTGGAGCAGGTGGTTACCGTTTGCATCTGGCCAAGAAAAGTGTTTTGCACCTTCCTTACCTGGCCGTTACCGCCACAGGTTTGGCATGTTTGCACACTGTTTTTATCTTTTGCACCGCTGCCATTGCAGGTTTGGCAGGGTATGTATTTTTTTACTTTAACTGTTTTGCTGGCGCCTTTGGCCATCTCCTCAAAATTCAATTTGATCTTGATGCGGAGATTGCTGCCTCTTACACCTCTTGCTCTTCCGCCGGAGGATCTTCTACCGCCACCGCCACCAAAGAAACTTCCGAAGGGACTGTCATCGCCAAAAATATCTCCAAACTGGCTGAAGATATCATCCATGTTCATGCCGCCGCTGAACCCACCACCACCACCACGGCCCGGCCCAAATGCCTGGTGACCAAAGCGATCGTACTGTGACCTCTTATCAGCATCACTCAATATTTCATAAGCTTCCGCAGCCTCTTTAAATTTTTCTTCTGCAGCCTTGTCCCCGGGGTTACGGTCAGGATGGTGCTGCATGGCCACTTTGCGGTAAGCTTTTTTTATTTCGTCCTGTGATGCAGATTTTGATACACCCAGTATTTCGTAATAATCTCTCTTCATAAGTTAATGTGCTGATTAGCTGATGTGCTAATGTGCTAATTTTAAGACAGCAGTTAAAGTTTTTTGAACGTCTCTAGATTTTCAAATGGTTAATTTTCATGAGGTAATTAGCACATTAGCTAATTATCGAATTAGCTAATTATTTACCCACCACCACCTTTGCAAACCTGATAATCTTGTCGTTTAGGTAATAACCTTTCTGCACTTCATCAATCACTTTACCAGACAGTTCAGGGGTAGGTGCTGGAATTTCAGTAATGGCTTCATGTTTCTCAACGTCAAAATCGGTATTGATAGTCTCCATCACTTTGAGTCCCTTTGCCTGTAGCGTAGTTCTAAGCTTGTTAAATACAAGGCCCACGCCCTGCTTGATTTGCTCAATATCGTTGCTGCTTTGTATTTGTTTTTCGGCCCGGTCACAGTCATCCAATACATCCAGCAATGAAGTAATCACTTCCTTACCTGCGGTTTGCATTAGCTCAATACGTTCCTTGGCACTTCTTCTTTTATAGTTATCAAACTCGGCAAACAGCCTGATGTATTTGTCTTTTTGCTCTGCAATTTCGGCCTGCAGCTTATCTGTAATATTTTCAGTTTCCGGCTGGGCAGACTGCTCTTCCGTCGCATTGGCTTGTTCTGTTTCGGCGGTTTCGTTCAATATTTCTTTTTCTTCAGCGCTCATAATGACTATTTATGCCGGCCTTGCAGCCGGTACGGTTTAATAAAATGGATGCAAATGTACGATTGTCAAAGATTTTGCCAAGAAGGAGGGAGCGGTCAAATTGGCAAAAGACGCTTCGTAACAAAAGCCGGATTTCAATGGCAATAATTTTCTTAATATTGAAATGATGAATGATCAAGAGAAAATAGTGCAGGCCTTTTTATACAGTCAAGGATACTCAGACATAGATTTTGAACCTTTGGGAGAGTCAAAGCCTCCAGATTTTTCGCTTAATAGAGTTATTGGAGTCGAAGTTAGAAAGTTAAATAAGCAAATAATACTTGGCCAAAAAATGATTGATATAGAGGAACTGAAACATCAAATGTACCAAAAGCTCAATAATTTCTTTTCACAGTGCGAAATGTCAACCCATCCTCATAGTTATTATGTTGATGTTAACTATAGGAGACCTTTGAAATTAAAATCCGACTTTTTAAAGAAGCTCAAAGACTCTCTATTGGAAGCAGTAATGTTTGAAAATCTTGATGAATACTTCTTCTTAACTAAAAACTTCAAGTACCGTCTTATTAGAACCCAAAAAATGGAAAAAACTTTTGAAATAGTTGGCTGGAAGGATCTTGATGATGGGGGATGTGTTCAAGAAGATCGCTATTTGGCTATCAAGAAAGCAATCGCCGAGAAAAATGAAAAACTT
>CAZDHQ010000609.1:0-3439 GCA_964505135.1 uncultured Ferruginibacter sp. | reverse complement strand
CCAGGTTATGTTCTTCAAAAAAGGTTTTGGTAATGGCATCGGCCCTGATTAAGAGTGCTTCCAGCTTTTCCTGTTTTTTACCCAATAATTGATAAGCCTTTTTTAAAGCTGCTGTTTCATTGCTGTTGTCTGTTTGCATCAGCGCCTCTTTCAATGCAATCACCGTTAGGCCGCTGTCTTTTATGGTGCCTAGTTCAGCTATCATCCAGCTAAGTGATAAAAAGTATTTCTTGTTCAGCAGCAAAAAATATTCGTTATTGCCAGCGTCGGGCATTTTATTAAAAGGAGAGGTAGTTATTTTTTCAGTGAGGTACTTGGTGAGATGTACGGGTGCATGGTTGTTATCAGTTAACTGGATTAATCCCCGTAATGCCTGCGGGTAAATACTGAGCCATCTCAGTCTTCTTCTTAATTCATGCACTTCTGTTTCCATGTTTTCATAATGAAACTTTTTTTCATTGGCAAACTGGGTGATGTTGTAAATCGCCTCACCATAAAATTCCATTATTTCGGTTGCTTCCTTGTTTTCATCAAGCCAGTCAATTTCATCCAGTTTCTTCCTAATTTTTTTCAGCCTGTTGTCATCAGAACCAAACCATTGCTTTTCCACTAGTAATTCATTCAGGCTTTGAATTTTTTCTCTTGTTTGTGCTTGTAAATAATTGATTACAGTTGCTGGAATATTTTTTCTTGTTTTGAAATCTTTTGCAATAGCATCATAATAATCAATAGCGCCAATAATATCTTCCAGCAGTTTGAAATGCGCCTTTATTTTTTCAAACTTCTTTTTATTGTGTAAACCTGAATATAATTTGGCAAGACCTTCCAGCATGAATAGTGGCGTGCGGGCATCATTGCTGTATAGCCATAATGCAGGATTTTTTTGCGCCGAGGCCTTTAGTAATAGAGCTTCTAATTTGTCAAGAAAAAAATTAAAGCGTTGCAATCCGTTTTTCATATCTATTAGATTTTGCGAACATTATTTTTCAAAAAAAGCTACTGTACCACCTACCCATTTTTTCTCTTTGTTATAGCGTGTGCCAATCATTTTTCCTTTACTCAGCCTTGCAAGATTATGAACGGCGATAGGTCTTGCTGCTTTCTTTGGCCAAAAATAAAACAACCTGATTTCCGCTTTTGCAGGTTCATCCGGCGTTTTAATGATATCAGCATATTTCACCTTTCGCTGTAGGATCCAGTTCTCCCGGTCTTTCACTTTTTCAATATCTTCTTTGGTAACATCAATTACCACACCCATGCCTGCAAATGAAAAAAGTGGCTTTAAAACATAGTTTTCCAAATCAGTTGGTATTTCTCTTAAATCACTTAAGAAAATTGTTTCAGGCACATAAGGATGTTCAATAAATGGCAAAGTGAATTTGCTGATCCTGTTAAACCAGTTGGGATGTGACACCCATTCTACATTCCATGGTTTGGTAAAATCAATGATGTCTCCTAAATCTTTTTGCTGTTGCAGATCATCAAAGATGAGCCTGTTGTAAATTCTTTTTACCTGGATTTTTCTCCCTTCACTTTCATAATAAATATTATTTCCTTCAGTAATCAACTTGGTGATGCAAACCGTTTTAATTCCAAGTACTTTTTCGGTACAATAAAAATCAATTCTCGTCTTTTGCTGCTCTGGATATATTTCCAGCAATATTGCCTGTTCTGGTTGTTCGGCTCCAACAATAATATTCTTTAGTAAATCAAAATAGCTTTCTTCTGTATAGTTGTTCAGGTAGGCGTCGTAATTACCTGGTAGTTGCGCATATTCTTTGGCGTATTTTGTGTGAAATGCCTGGAATGCAAATAGCGTGGGGAAACCCTGCATTTCTATCAACTGTGGTTCCAATGTGCCGCTTTCATTTTCACAAATGCCAAAATCAAAAGCTATAAAATCAGCATGTTCAGTTTCGTTTGGTACATAGGTATCTTTTGGGATAGCCCTTTCTGTTAGCTGCTTAAAATTTGGCTTTGTTAGTACATCAATAATTTCTTCACACGCCTGCAGCATTTTCCCTGTAAAATCTTTGGGAATAAAGATGGGGGTTTCTGCTACTCTAAAATCCAATGCGCCTGGATGAATATTTTCTATTGCAGTTATGTATTGCTGGTATTTTTCTTCCGTAAAATTTCTATTGAAAGCCTCTCTTAGTGCAGGTTGCATGGTGCCAATGATTTGATGAAGACAAGTTAAAAATAGCGATAAAATTCTATACTTCCCATTTAACTCTTAGCACTTTGCTTCAATAAAAAAGGTTGCTGTACTAGACATACAGCAACCTTTAAACGTAAGCCGGGATATCAGGCTACAGCCTGTAAATGCTCCACTGCACTGTTTAAAAAGTTAGGAAGTATATGTGCGTAAGTGCGCATGATTTTATCCGGGTCATTCAAGTGCTCAATCATGCTTTTCCATTTTGGCTCACCATAGTTTTCAATAACGGTTTTCTTTTTTTCTTCTGTTTGCAGGTACATGCTCATGCCTATTGCGTCTGCTTCAGGGTGGAACTGTGTGCCAATCATAAATTCATTGAAACGGATAGCCATTACTGCTCTTTCTAAATTTACGTGTGGTCTCTCTTTTTCAATTGCCAAAATAGATGCACCCATTTCTTCCATTTTATTTCTATCGGGCTGTATCACCTGGTAATCCCTGCTGTCCACCACAAAGAACGGATCTCTCATTCCATGAAAAATTTCTTCATGCCTGCCGGCACCCATCAGGTGTACAGGAAATACACCAAAGGCTGTACTCTTTCTTTTGCAAACATTGGCTATTTGGTAATGCCTGCATGCCAATTGAAAAGAGTGGCAAATAAAGAAGACATGTTTTTTTTGATGGCTCAACTGATTATTATTCCATGTTTCCACCTGCTTTAACCATCCAAAGTAAGCTGCTTCCCATTCGCTGCCTTCACTATCCAGTGGACTGCCGGGGCCACCGCTGGAAATATACATGTCATAGCTTAAATCGGGAACACTATTTTGTTGTCTAACATTAAATTCGTCCCAGGTAAGATCGAGATTGTTTACGTCGCCGTATTGATTGAGGATTTCCCTTATACAACGCATGCCCTGGTTGGCCACGCCGTCGTACAGGTCCAATATTGCCACTTTTACTTGCTGTTTTTCAATCGGATTCATTTGGCAAATTTACAAAATTTTGAAAATGATGAATCCGTTAATTGTCTAATTATGTGTAGAAACACAAGTCAGCAAAGGGTTTTGAATTTTGATTGAAAGATCAAATGCCTGAAAGAAAACTTCCGTGTATATAGTCCACCACTTCAGCCATATCTTTATTTTTTTCAAATACAGCTAATTGCCTGTCGGCGCCGGTACCCTGCTCCAGCATTTTATGCACATAATTGATAGCATGCCTGCTGCCCAGGTGCGGAACCACATCATCCACAAAATCCAACAACTCATAAAT
>CAZDHQ010000608.1:0-3448 GCA_964505135.1 uncultured Ferruginibacter sp. | reverse complement strand
CATGGAGTATGACCAGGTGCAATTAACGAAAGATTTTATTACAGAAGAAAAAATTATAAAGCTGAAAAATGATGACAACAGCCCTTTGAATAAAACAAAATTGAATGAAGAAATTAACCTGTTGTATGTAGCGGTTACCCGTACCCGAAATATTTTGTATGTACCGGATGGTATTTTGCCGGAAGAATTTCCACGGCATGCACAAATACAAATTATAAAAGAAGAACCGAAAGCAGTGAGGAAAAAGTCGCCGGTAAAAAATCTAAGCCCTGTTTTAGAAAAGAAATTTTTAAAACAAACAACTACTGCTAATAAAGCCTATGATGTTGCTGCCATTAGGCAAGAGCACAGGGAAACATATGCACCGTGGACAGAAAAAATGGATAAGGAATTGAAGGTGTTTTTTAAAAACGATGTGTCACTTAAAGATATTGCAAAACATTTTGGTCGTACAAAGGGAGCAGTGGTGTCAAGAATAAAAAAGCTGGGCATTGGCAGGCCTTACTAACAATGCTACTATTTTACTTATTTGTTTTATGTATTCATCTAAGATTAGATCAGTCTGCTTCAACTAATCATAAAACTTTTTTGCTAAAGCTATTGCAACATTGAGGTAAAGACCAGGCAGGTATAGAAGCAACGCTCAATTAAAAATGGTCTACAGAACTCAGCTGATACTAAACTTATTCAATATAAATACAACCAGCAAAGGAATCAGTGTAGCTGCAATAAAAGAAAAATACTTTTTCTTCTTTTTGGTAATGGAAGCCGCTAATAAGAAAGCACTTGCATAAGCAATAATTAAACCGATGGTAATAAAAACAATGATTTCCTTTTCCGCCTCACGGGACAATTGTTTGTCGAAGTTGAAATCACCAAAACCAAATACGACATATATCCACCAAACATAGTACAGTGCCAGGGCAAAGCAGGAGGAGAGATTGGCTTTAATAAAATCTACAATAGAAGTAAGCAAAACGAGTAATCTTTATTCTTATATTAATGGGAACAAGGCAAAAAGAATTGCCGATCGGGTAAAGATAAGATTTTTCAATTGTTTACTTGATAATCGCCGAATGCATCAGTCAATTAAAAGAAGTGCAGTGTAGCCGACTGCAATACTTCCGAATGGCAAGTATAAGCGTCAAGCTGCCTGGTACGGATGGTTGAGGCTGATCTGTATTGTACCCGTGTATGGAGCCGTACAGGAAAAGGAGGGATGGGGCATAGTCCAATAGCCCATATTAGGAATAACGGTGACGATTAAGCGCTTACAGCTAAGAGGATATGAATCCATATTGGATTATTATATTACGAACAATAGTTGCCGCAACTTAATGAACCGCTGGATATGAGCTTCGTATATGAGTGTTGTGATAGGGGCATCCCGTTAGTTATAGCTGGCGGGGATGGCTACCCGATTGGCTGCTGTTTTATTTTTTCCTGGATAATTTTTGTTTTTTTAGCCAATTTTCTACACCTGTAAAAAACTGGGTTGGTTCTTCAATCCAATTAAAATGGCCCGCATTTTTAATTACTAATTCATCAGCATTTTTAATTTTCATTTTTATTCTGTCTGCTTGCGATATTTTGTCGCATATGAAGTCGTCATCACCAACAACTATTAAAGTCGGTACTTTTATTTTGCTTAAACTTGAGAATAAGTTTTCTCTACCAAAGCCCGCTTTATCTGTTAGTTCACCGGCTTTATCACTCATTCCAGGGTCTCCCAACTTTTCAAATTCAGAAATTTTATTTGTATCGTGAAAATAAAAAGGAAAGATATATCCCATTACTTCAGAATTCTTGTAGTTGGTAGTGTCTTTCCCTAAAAAAATATCAGCGCCTTTTTCAAAATAGGGTTGCCCTTTTCTTTTCATAATCATTTTGGTGAACTGACTATAATATAAACTGTCTCTTCCAGCCATTGGAGCAATTGCAATAATTCCATTTAAGTTTTCACTATGATGAATTCCATAGTTTAATACCTGAAATCCTCCCATTGAGTGCCCCATAATCCAAATTTTTGATTGCTTCAGATGAGCTCTTAAACTGTCTAAATCGTTAAGAAAGTATTGGCTACTATACATATTGGCATCCTCTGGACCAGTTGATTGACCACTAATTCGGGTGTCATAATAAACCATGGTAAAGTATTTTTCCAGGGGATGCATAGAATTTTTCAGATAATTAATGGAAGGCCCCCAACCTGGTGTTGGTACTATGCAAATGGGACCGCTACCGCTTACATAATAGTGAATTTTAATTTGGTTGATGTTTGCAAAATGATTGCCTTTTGACAAAACGTTTTGCCCTGAAACAAGTTTTGTGCAACAGAATAGTAAAAGAAGCAATTGATTTTTTGTATGTCTCATTTTTTATTTTTTCATTTTGGTTTAAGCGGAAAATAGTAGTCAACGAAAAAGGCTTGCCGCAAGGCTGGGGTTGTTGCTGTGCCTGCCCGGCAACTGAAACCGATTTTAATTACTGGAGTTGAAGTTAACAACTAAAAGCCCGGTAGTATTCGGTCAAGCCTGATATTAGCTGATAGTAATACTGGCCCGTCCTGAAAAAAGTTGACTGGTTAACTGCTGAAAATTAGATTGTCAAGCCCCACCTAGCGGTAATGCCGATGTTAGGCGTTCGTGCCCTTTAAGCAGAGTGAAGTGCTTTTTGTGAGATATTCTTTTTTGCCCTACGAACTACTCTTTGCTGCCTCTTAGCTTTTTGTTTACGAATGAAATCACTAATTGCTAGCTCTTCCTCTTTAGTAAGAGGATGTAGTTGTCCTCCGATGAAATCTACGTCTAGTTCTTTGAGTTTATTTTTCATTAGGAAAATATTTGTATATGAGTTTAAGTGCAGCAACCGTGTCAATAATCATAATACGTCCTCCTACATGGATGGCTCCCAAACTGTCAATATAATGTTGTACAAGTTGCGATTTTGAAAAGAATGAAACATTACCATCGTGTCCACGTTGAAAAGCAAGTTTACAGGCAAAAGCAACTAAGTTGCCGGGAACTCCTGCATAAACTTTTGATTTCCCTTTGTTGAAAGGAGCACTTTCAACAAGATGCATATAAACGTGGTCTGCTTTAATTTTAAGCTAATCAAGCCTTGAATTATAAATTGATTATTTACTATAGTCAGTTTGTAAACGTCTCGTTGTGGCTGTTTAAACTCGAATTTCCAATCAAACTGCCATTTGTTCTTCTTAATTACATTCTTTAAATCCTCCGTGGTAACCAAGGAAATTTCTGTTACAAAACTATCTCCAGTCACTACATTTTGAATAGAATTGGTAAGCTTGTCAATAATAAAATCGAGTCCAGTATTTTGCAGCTTTTTCACTCCATAAATTTACGAAAAAGACGGGGGCTATTCAAATACTGTAAGCTCCCCCTCTTTTAGTGCCAGTTGGAGTTAGAGTTTTCTAAGTTAAACA
>CAZDHQ010000607.1:0-3453 GCA_964505135.1 uncultured Ferruginibacter sp. | reverse complement strand
GTAAAGTCTGATAAAGAAGGCAATTGTTCTAAATGTGGGATGAAACTAGTTGGGTCTCCGAAAGAGCAAATGAACGCTAAAGAGATGAACTCCTACACCTGCAGCATGCATCCGGAAGTACAAAGTGACAAAGCAGGCACTTGCCCGAAGTGTGGGATGAATCTACATGCTTCTAAAAAAGAGCAAATGAAGGTAAAAGAGATGAATGGATACACTTGTCCAATGCATCCCAATGAGAAAAGCGATAAGCCAGGCACCTGCTCAAAATGCGGAATGAAACTTACAAAAAATAGTTAAGCAATAACAGCATGGAGAAGCAATGCTTCTCCATGCTTAAAAAACACATCAATGAACAGAAAAAATATATTGATGATACTGCTTGCATTTTTTGCAACAGCATCATTTGCACAAACTAATCTTATACCTACAGATACTACGGTTTCTTTTAAAGTTTTCGGTGCCTGCGATCAATGTAAAGCCCGAATTGAGAAAGCCATCAAAATAAAAGGTCTCAAAAATGGCGACTGGGATGTTGACAGTAAACTACTAACGGTAACGTATGACCCAACGAAAACATCGCTGCAAAAAATACAAAACAGAGTGGTATCAGTTGGCCATGATATAGAAACTAAAAAAGCAAATATCAGTGTGTACGACGCATTGCCAGCCTGTTGTCATTACCGTGAAATGGAAGACGAAACAATAGACCATAAAGCAGACGGAGATTCTCATAAAGAAAGCCCCGAAATACAAGTACCAGGGGTAATCAATAACACCGATGAACACCTAATCAAAGGTGTGGTACTGGAAAGTAATAAGCAGGGAGTATTTAAACCATTGAGCGGCGCAAGCATTATCTGGATCAATTCAGGGTTGGGAACCTCAACAGATTCGTCTGGTGTATTTACGATTAAACATACGGGAACAGATAGCCGCCTGGTGGTGAGCTATGCAGGGTATAAGGCAGACACCATTACAGTAACCAATTCCAGGGAATTAAAAATTGTATTGGCATCCAACAACCAATTAAAGGAAGTATTAATTACATCGAAACAGCGCTCTACTTATTTGGCTGCATTGAGTCCTGTTCGTACACAGATCATGAATGAGAGGGAACTTTTTAAAGCAGCTTGTTGCAATCTCAGTGAAAGCTTTGAGACTAATCCTTCAGTAGATGTTTCTTACAATGATGCGGTAACAGGTTCTAAACAAATACAATTGCTTGGACTAAGCGGAAATTATACACAACTAACTGTTGAGAATTTGCCAGGCCCAAGAGGTATTGCAACTCCGCTTGGTTTAAACTCCATTGCAGGCCCGTGGATTGAATCCATTCAATTAACAAAAGGCACCGGTTCTGTGGCGAATGGTTATGAAAGCATTGCAGGACAAATTAATGTTGAACTAAAGAAGCCCGAAAAAGCAGAACAGGTTTTTGCCAATGCGTACATCAATGATTTTGGAAAAACAGATTTGAATTTAAACCTGGCAAAAAAGATCGGCACCAAATGGTCAACTGTTTTATTACTGCATGATGATTTCAATAAAAATAAAACCATTGACTTTAATAAAGATGGCTTCAGGGATTTGCCAACAGGTAACCAGTTTAGCATGGTAAACCGATGGAAGTTTGAAGATGGCAAAGGATGGATCACACAGTTTGGTGTAAAAGTTTTAACCGATAAAAAAACAGGAGGCCAAATCAACTTTGATGAAGCAAAAGATAAATTCACTGATAACAGTTATGGGCTTGGCATCAATACCAACCGCTATGAAGGTTTTGCAAAGATTGGCTATGTATTCCCAGAGAAGAAGTATAAGAGTATCGGTTTGCAATTAGCTGGCATCAGTCATGAACAGAACTCTTATTTTGGTTTAACAAAGTATGATGCAACACAACAAAATTTTTACAGTAATTTGATTTATCAATCCATCATCAACAATACCAACCATAAATTTAGAACTGGTGTAAGTTTCCTGTATGACAAGTACAATGAAGATTTTAATACATCCAATTTTAAAAGAAAAGAAATAGTGCCGGGTGCGTTCTTTGAATATACTTATGATTATCTCACCAAACTAACGATAGTGGCTGGTTTGAGAACTGATCACAATAGCCTGTTTGGATGGTTTGTTACACCAAGACTGAATGTACGATACGAACCAATCAAAGGAACATCCATTCACATCAGTGCAGGCAGAGGCCAGCGCACTGCTAATATCTTTGCAGAAAACAACAGTGTGCTGGTAAGTGCAAGAGAAGTAACCATACAACCTTCAGCTAACGGAAAAGCCTACGGACTTGATCCTGAAGTGGCGTGGAATAAAGGCATCAGTATTGATCAGAGGTTTAAACTTTTTGCAAGAGATGCAATGTTTAGTATTGATTATTTCAGGAATGATTTTACCAACCAGGTGATCACTGATTTGGAAGATGCAAGAACCGTAAAGTTTTATAACCTGAAAGGAAAATCATATTCAAACAGTTTACAGGCAGAGCTAAGTTTAGAGCCCTTAAGAAAATTAGATCTTCGCCTGGCATATCGCTACTTTGATGTTAAAGCAACTTACAACGGACAGCTATTGCAGCGGCCGTTAACCGCAGCCAACAGGGCTTTTGCCAACCTGGCTTATGCTATCGGTGGATGGAAATTTGATTACACCATTAACTACAATGGAAAGAAAAGAATCCCCTCTACATTGAATAATCCTGCAGCATACCAGCGAGCAAGCTACTCACCTGATTATACAATGCTGAGTGCACAGATTACCAAAACATTTGGCAAAAAGAACCCTATGGATTTTTATATTGGAGTAGAGAACATTACTAACTTCTTCCAAAAAGATGTGATAGTTTCGGCTGACCAGCCATTCAGTAAATACTTTGATGCATCTTTGGTGTGGGGGCCGGTGACCGGGAGGATGTTTTATGCCGGGTGGAGGTTGAAGATTAAATAATGTAAAGTGTTGAATGGTTATTTTTTTTTAATTGTTGATTATGAAAAAGATTTTGTTATTCATATTATCATTGTTTCAAAAGAAAAATTGTTGCAAATGAAAATTGCTTTCACTTGTTTATTAATGTTGATTACGGCTGTGAGTAATGCACAGTTGAAAGTTGGTGACATAGCGCCGGATATTTCATTGCCTGATACAAAAGGAAATACTTTGAGCCTTTCATCACTCAAAGGAAAAGTAGTACTCTTAGATTTCTGGGCAAGTTGGTGTGGACCATGCAGGATGTCGAATCCCAGAGTGGTTAAGTTGTATGAAAAATACAAGGCGAAAGGGTTTGAAGTATTTGCTGTTTCAATTGACAGTAAAAAGAAAGATTGGCTGAAGGCAATTAAACAGGATAAGATTACCTACACACAGGTAAATGATAAAGATGGATGGGAGGCCGCATCTGCAGCAAAATATAAAGTGGAAGAAATACCCACTACATTTTTATTG
>CAZDHQ010000606.1:0-3458 GCA_964505135.1 uncultured Ferruginibacter sp. | reverse complement strand
GAGCAAATGGTATCCGGGGTGAGTAAGGTCGTCAAAGCTTAGAGACTTTACATATAAATGCAGGCTTTTTTACCCCAAATGGTTTAGCCATTATATCCCATCAAATTCAACATATTTAAGTTAATTTGCCGCCTAAATTTTAACCGATTCATGAAGCAAATTAATTTTAAAAAGCTGCTGCCGCATGGTATTGCTATTATCGTTTTTCTTATTGTAACGGTAATCTTTTGTAAACCTGCATTAGAAAGTGGAGTGATAGTGCAGCAGGGAGATGTTACTGCGGTAGAAAGCATGAAGCATCAGAGTGAGCAGTACAGGGAAAAGCATGGTGTTTATCCTTTATGGATAACAAGCATGTTTAGTGGCATGCCTGCATATAATATAATTTTTGAAGGAGCCTACAATCCCTTTCTGCAAGTAGATAAAGCCTTCCAACTTTGGCTACCTAAACCACTCAACTTTTTCTTCCTCAGTTGTATTTGCTTTTATATATTTTGCTTATGTATTAAAGTTCGTCCCTATCTTGGCATATTTGCCAGCCTTGGCTTCGCTTTCGCAACCTATAATCCGATACTTGTAGTTGCAGGGCACGACACTAAACTTTTAGCAATGGCTTACGCCCCCGCTTTGCTGGGTAGTATCATTTTACTTTTTAATAGAAATTATATTACAGGTTTTGTATTAACTGCACTTTTTACCACCCTTCATCTTCAGCAAAATCACCAGCAAATAAGCTATTACCTTTTTTTGATTATTGGTATAATGACGTTGTTTTTTTTGGTGAGATGGATCAAAGAAAAACAATTAAAAGCCGGAGTAAAGGCATTGGGAACTGCAATTGTTGCAGCAATCTTAGGCTTAATGGCAAATGCTATTCTTATTTTCCCTGTGTATGATTTTGCGAAAGACTCCAAGCGTGGAGGTCAATTGATAATGGACAACAAGAAAGACAACAAATCGGGCGACCGTGTTGAAAATAACAAAACAAAAGGCTTATCAAGAGACTACGCTTTTCAATGGAGCAATGATAAAACGGAATCATTATCTATTCTGTTCCCGGGTGTTACCGGTTATGGATCTTACTATTCACAAAGAGATGGAGACTACAATATGTTCCCAAGATTGGGAGAAAAATCTCATGTTGCCAGTTACCTTACTGAAAAATTAAATCTGCCTGAAGACCAGGCCGCCAACTTTGCAGCTAACCTTTCTTCAAGACTATACTGGGGAGGAAAACCATTTACAACAGGCCCTGCCTATTTGGGTGCTGTTATATGTTTTCTTTTTGTTTTAGGTATGTTTATGCTGGATGGCAAACACAAATGGTGGATTCTAACCGCCAGCCTGCTCGGTATCATTTTAGCGATGGGTAAGTATTTCCCAGCTTTAAATAATTTCTTTTTTGATTACCTGCCTTTCTATAATAAACTGCGTACCCCGGAAATGGCCCTGGTGATTCCACAAATATTGTTTCCAATGCTCGCTGTAATGGGAATAGATAAACTGATGGATATAGATAAAGAGATGGCTTTAAAAAAATTGAAAATGGCCTGTATAGCTATGGGCGCCATTTTTGTTTTAGCTGCCGGTATCTATTTTACATCCGATTACAGTAAAGAAAACAAGCAACGCACTGCTGCCATCAGCGCAGCTTTTGCGGTGCAGGACAGCACACTCAACAATAAACTCCAGCAAATAAACCAGCAGTATGAAGCTGATACAGATAACAGGATTTACGAGGAGTTCTTATACCAGAGTAAAGGAGATGCTAATGTTGCAAAAGGCCTTTTGAATGCTTTGAGAGAAGATAGGAAATCTTTTTATGGTGGCGATATATTAAGAGCATTGTTATTTACAATACTAACACTGGCCGTTATCGGGTTATTTGTTTACAGGAAGATAAACGGCAGCATTTTACTGGTGGCATTGCCACTTTTAACAGCAATTGATTTGCTTCCTTTTGGAATGAATTATCTCAACGAAAAAAGTTTTGAAACAGTTGATCAATATAAAGCAAATGAGTTTTCTCCAGGCGAAGCAGATGAGCTTATCATGAAAGACAAGGATCCTAACTTCAGGGTGTTTGATTTAACCGGCGGTGATCCTTTCCAGGATGCAAAACCATCTTATTTCCATCGTTCAATTGGTGGTTATCACCCTGCCAAACTGGGTATTTATGATGACCTGGCTACTTATCAATTAAGTGGACAGCCGAATCCTGCTGTAATTGACATGCTCAATACGAGGTATATCATAAGAAGGGGCGATAATAATAAGAACGTGGTGATTCCTAATACACAGGCATTGGGTCCATGCTGGTTTGTTAAAGGTGTGAGATATGTAAATGGCCCTGTGGAAGAAATGAAAGCACTGGATGATTTTAATCCTTCTGATACTGCAGTGATTGACCAATCATTTAAGAGTATCATCGGATCATTTGTAGCCGCTGATAGTTCATCTTCCATTAAGCAAACGAGTGTAGATAATATGGAAATAAAATATGAGAGTAACAGTACAGCCGCTAATCTTGCTGTATTCAGCGAAATATTTTATAAAGACTGGAATGCATACATTGACGGTAAACAAGTACCTGTAGCTAAAGCTAACTATGTATTGAGAGCATTGGTGATTCCGGCAGGGAAACATATTATCGACTTTAAGTTTGAGCCAAAAGTGTTTAATACAAGCCGGAGTATTTCTGCATTTGCAGACTGGTTGCTATTTGCTATTTTGCTTGCTTACCTGGTATATTTTTTCAGAAAAAAGGCAAAGGAATAATGCATGAATGGCCTGAACAAAGCTGTGTTTATAAACAAACAGGATAAGCTGGGTGATTTAATTAATAGCAGGGCAAACGACTTGTATGCAGCATTAAAAAGTCTCAATACGACTTCATTTGAGAGTAATAATCGTTTGAATGAGTATTTTGTCCACCATCACTTAGGATCAAGGCTTTTCTTTTCGATACAAAACAGTGCTCATATTTTGTATGATGCAATAGAAATATCTGGCAAAGAAGTAAGCCAGCTGACAGCAATTGATTATGGTGCTGGCTTGGGTACTTTGTTTATGCTAGGCGGCATGCTGGATTTTAAAAGGTTTGATTATAACGATTATCTACCTGAATGGCAGCAAACAGCTAAAGCAGTATGTGAGAGCGTTGACAGCAAGATCACTGGCTACATTACAGGAGATATTGATTCTGTAATAAGCTATGCAGCTAAAGAAAATATTCAATACGATATTGTATTGTCAAGAAATGTGATTGAACATATTTACAGTCTGCAAAATTTTTATACTTCTTTGCATCAGCATAATCCCAGTGCAGTAGTATATTCAACCACCACGGCTAATTATCAAAATCCGCTGATGCGCTGGTATCATGTTTACATACATAAAAAATACAGCAAGCATTACCTGGAGCATCGAGTAAAAGAAATAAAAAAGCTACACCCATC
>CAZDHQ010000605.1:0-3459 GCA_964505135.1 uncultured Ferruginibacter sp. | reverse complement strand
TTTTTTCGCCTTAATAGTCTCAATCGCTCTTGAAAGGTCTACTTCAAAAATATCTTCTCCTTTTGGTATGCTTACAAACTGTTCACCAAATTTTACATAAGGCCCAAAGCGCCCTACATTTACTGCCACTTCCAATCCTTCATATTCGCCTAACACCAATGGAAGTTTAAACAAATCCATCGCCTCTTCAAAGCTGATGGTTTCAATGCTCTGGTTATTTTTTAATCTTGCAAATCTTGGCTTTTCTTCATCACCCTGTGAACCGATCTGCACCATCGGGCCATAGCGACCCATTCTTGCTGTTACCGGTTTACCGCTTTCATCCACACCCAGCATTCTTTCGCCCACGGCTCTTTCAGCATTTTCTAAAGTATGTTCTACGCCGTCATGAAATGGTTCATAAAAATCTTTTACCATTTTGTTCCATTTCATTTTGCCTTCGGCTATTTCATCAAATTCTTTTTCAATCTCCGCTGTAAAACCATAATCCATCACTTTATCAAAATGCTGGTTCAGGAAATCGGTAACCACCAAACCTAAATCAGATGGGAACAGTTTTGCTTTTTCTGCACCGGTATTTTCTTCTGCAGTAATTTTTTTCACTGCATCATCTTTCAATTTCAGGATGCGGTATACCCGTTTTACGCCTTCTTTGTCTTTCTTTTCTACATAAGTTCTTTTGATAATCGTAGAGATAGTGGGAGCGTAGGTACTTGGTCTGCCGATTCCAAGTTCTTCTAATTTTTTTACCAATGATGCTTCTGTATATCTGGCCGGCGGACGGCTGAATCTTTCCGTAGCATTCATCTCCCTGAACTCCAGGTTTTGGCCCACAGTCAAGTTCGGCAGCCTGCTTTCGTTTTCTTCATTGTCTGACTCCTCTTCATCAGAACTTTCCATGTATACTTTTAAGAATCCATCAAACTTTATTACTTCACCGCTGGCGGTTAGTTCTTCATTGTTTGTACTGATGCTGATTTTAGCAATGGTTTTTTCCAGTTCGGCATCACTCATCTGGCTGGCTATGGTACGCTTCCAGATCAGCTCATACAATCTCATTGTTTCAGGATCTGCCACTGAAGAATTTTGCATGTAGGTAGGCCGGATGGCTTCATGCGCTTCCTGTGCACTTTCATTTTTGTTTTTGTATTTGCGTACCTGCACATACTCTGCGCCGTAGTTTTTATTGATGGCCGCCTTGATATCCTCCATGGCCGTATCACTCAGGTTCACACTATCTGTACGCATGTAAGTGATCTTACCGCTTTCATATAATTTTTGCGCCAGCAACATGGTTTTTGCTACACCATAACCAAGCTTTCGACTGGCCTCCTGTTGGAGTGTAGAGGTAGTAAAAGGTGGTGCCGGTGTTCGTTTGCCGGGTTTTACCTGTATATCTTTTACTTTGTAATTAGCACCAATGCAGCTTTGCAAAAATTTGTCTGCATCTT
Organism: uncultured Ferruginibacter sp.; assembly: GCA_964505135.1. GTDB lineage: Bacteria > Bacteroidota > Bacteroidia > Chitinophagales > Chitinophagaceae > Ferruginibacter. Next base: position 2,008 of record CAZDHQ010000605.1, on the reverse strand, counting down.
CTGCTGAATTGTACTTAGCGCCTTCGGCTTTAAAGCCAACGGTACGGTCATTTAGATCTTTGGCTGCAAGGCTGGCTTCTACTTTAAAGCTGCTCTCTGTCTTAAACTGGTTGATCTCTCTTTCTCTTTCTACTATCAGTTTTACTGCCACGCTTTGCACCCGGCCTGCACTTAAGCCACCTTTCATCCCAATCTTTCTCCAAAGAACGGGACTTAATTCAAAACCTACCAACCTGTCCAGCACCCGGCGTGCCTGCTGGGAGTTTACCAGGTTCATATCGATGGTTCGTGGATTTTTTACGGCTTTTTCAATGGCGGGTTTGGTGATTTCGTGGAAAACAATGCGTTTGGTAACTTTCGGGTCAAGCTTCAATACTTCCGCCAGGTGCCAGCTGATGCTCTCTCCTTCACGGTCCTCATCCGATGCCAGCCAAACTTCCTTACTTTTTTTGGCCAGGCTTTTTAACTCATTTACCACTTTGGTTTTTTCAGGAGATACAATGTATTTGGGCTCAAAATTATTATTGACATCAATGCCCATATCATTTTTCTCCAGGTCACGGATATGTCCGAAGCAACTTTTTACCTCGAAATCTTTTCCTAAAATTGATTCGATGGTCTTTGCTTTCGCAGGGGACTCCACTATTAATAAGTTCTTTGCCATAAAATTTTTGCTTGCCTGTACCTATCAACGCAATTTTCCTTTGAATGGTATACAGGAATACTTGTAACTGGTTTTCAATCGTTCATGCAGATCTTAACTCCACCGGGGGTTTATAAAATCCTCTCTAAATTAGGTGCAATATTACTTTAAAATTGAAAAATCCAAATTTTCGTTCAGTTCGATCTGTTTAATTTCATGCTAAGGCAGGAAATCAAAAATTGCCCTTTTTACATTTTGATCGTGGTAAATGCGGCGGTGACCCAGGCCTTCCGTTATTAAAAATTGAATATTAGAAAGATTCAATTCTTTTACTTTTAGCGCATCTTCCAGGGGAGTGATCGTGTCATTCTCGTCATGTATCCAAAGCACTTGTGCGTCTATGTTCTGTATAGCTCTTTTTACTGAAAACCATTTGGAAGAATGTCCTCCTGCTTTAATGACCAATTTTTCAAAGGCCGTCCGTACTTTTTGATTTTTAATAGAGAGCTTTTTAAATGCATCATTAATTGCTGTAGTAGTTTCAGTGGCCGGTGCTATTAAAACCATCCTCATATGTTCATCGTGTACTGTTTTTTCAAGTGCCAGTGTAAGTGCAAGGCATCCAAATGAGTGAGCAATAAAAGCGTCGAAAGGGCCAAATACTTTAACTACCTTTTCAAGCATCTTACTATATTCTGCCGCATTAATGGTTTCTCCACTGCTTTCACCATGTGCTTTGGCGTCAAAAGCCACCACTTCGTAATCTTTTTCGATTAACGGTATAATGTAGCCCTGGAATTTATAAGAGGAGGAAGAAAAACCATGTATGATTAACACTTTTTTGTCCTTGCCCTTATTCCACCTGTAACCTTTTAATCTTACATCATGAATTTTGATATAAAGCGGTTCGGAATAAGCAAAGGCCGGCGGTGTGCCATCAAACGGCGTAGCTGTGGGTGTACAAAATAGTTTGAATATTTTCTCAGCCGCTTTTTCCGGTGAAACAGCTGATAAGATGCGAATTTTTGTCCTGATGTACCGTAGTGCTAATATTTGCTTTATTTTCATGTATTCAACTTAAAACCAAATACCTTTTTCAACAATAGAGTAGGCTAACAAACCGGCAAACTTGTTGTTTAACTAAAATTACAATTGTTTTAACCCGGACAAATATAACGCTATGAGGTTACTTATTATTGGAGCTGGCAACGTGGCCACTGTTTTTGGAAGACTACTTAAAAAATCAGGACATGAGATAATACAGGTAGTTAGCCGCAGCCTGGAAAATGCAAAAGCATTGGGGCAGGAACTGTGGTGCCCGGCAGTTGCAGGATTTGATGAAATGGATAAGACTGCCGACCTATA
>CAZDHQ010000604.1:0-3463 GCA_964505135.1 uncultured Ferruginibacter sp. | reverse complement strand
TCCTTAAACGCCATTACATAAAGCTGTTGATACTGCAAGGCCCTTTTCTTTTTACCCATCGCTTTCAGGCATTGGCACATGCCCACCTGGCTCCAGCCATTGCCCGGGTTCTCCACCAGGTCCTCCTTGTAGGTTTGTTCGGCAAGTGCATACCGTTTCATTTTAATAAGGCAGGCACCCAGGTACTGCCGGGCAGGCAGCAGCCATTCCTGCGGCTCCCGGTAGATCAGTTGATCCTCTGCTGCCACCGCCGCTTGTAATGATTGCAGCGCTTCGCTGCGATTGCCCTTTGCATACAGCAGTTCACCTTTTAATATAGCAGCAGCAATGCGGCAGAGCTGCACCGGCGCATTAAACGGCATTACCCTTTCAGCAAGCAGGGGATCCTGCATCACCATTTCCAAATGTTGTAAATGATCGCTGGCTGCAGTTAGCTGGTTGGTACGCAACGACGCAAGGCCTTTGGCAAAATCATCCAGCACCATGGCATATTTCCAGTTGCTGTCAGGCGCAGGCGAAGAGAGAATGTCATTCCACCTGCCCGTTCTCACCATCGCTATCACAGGCAGCATATATATGTGCTGTGCATGTGCATCATTACGGATGTCGCCGTATACAGCCAGCAGCCTGTCTTTGGCACGCTGGTACAGTGGCAGCGCTTTGCTGTACATGCCGGCATTGATGGCGCAGAAAGACTGCACATCATACACATGCACCACGTTGTTTTTACCAAGGCCAAGGTTAGGCGCCAGGTCATCCACCTGGTTGTTTACCTTGTTGGCATCTTCATTTACTTCCACGCCTTTTGCGTACAGGCCGTTGCGCTGGTACATGTGGGTAGCCATGTGCACCATGTGGCCCACACCGGGCATGGCATCTTTCAATACATCAGCACTGTGCAGTGCCAGCTGCGGCTGCTGCGATGCTTCCGTTAAATGAATATAGTAATGCAGTGCCGCAGGGTGGGTGGGGTTGCTTTTTAAAATGCTCTGGCAGGTAGTCACCAGTTCAATCGTCCAGGGCTTTGCTGCGCCGCTGCTGGTCCAGAAATCCCATTTGTGCTGCAGCATCACCGCATCTATGTATAGCGCTTTAATGTCATCATCTGTGGGGTAGCGATGCGTCAATGCTTTCATAGCAGCTGCATAGGCACTGTCCAGTTGTGGCCGGTCTGCATTGCTGGTATCGGTGGAGTAGCGCTGCTGCATGGCCTGTATCAATGCCTGTTCTTTTTCCGTGCTGTTGCCTGCATGCTGTTGCATCTGCTGCAATACTCTTGGCACCTCTTTGTTCATCTTATAATAGTAGCTATTGTAGTAAGGGCCCATGGCCAGTGCCAGCCCCCAGTACGCCATAGCACAGTTAGCATCAAAGCGGGCAGCCTCTTTAAACGAAGCCCTAGCCTCCCTGAAATGATAACTGAAATAAAAGCTCAGGCCCTGGTTAAAAAAGATCTGGGCACTATCGCTGCTGGTGGAGATGCGGTACTGGTGATGGCCCCAGCCCGGCAGCAGCGGAATAAATTTGCCATCTGCAGCCGCAGTAAAATCATAGTCGGCCACACCGCAGGCAATCACTTCTTTATGGATGCTGGCGGTTGCTGTGTTGGTAGCACTGTTTTTATTAGCGCTGATCAATGCCAGCACCAACAGCAGTAGGAAGCAGGCAGCTGCAATAGGTTTCATATTAATTCAATTTGATGTTAAGATAAAAAGATAATTGCCGGGATGCAAGAGGGTAGAGCAATTGATGGAAGAAATTGGGGGCTGTCGGCGGTGGATCATTTTTCAACTTCAGTCCCGGCTATCCATTGCAAGTCCGGCACAGGGCTTTGCTGCAAGCCTTCACCGGGCTTTCCATTTCTATCCGGCATCCCGTGGGTGAATTATCATTGCCCAACAATTAAACAGGATGATTAATCAACTGCTGTATGTTCGATTTCTTACTTCGGTCTTCTAAAAACTGAGTAACAAAAATTAAACACAAATAATAACTGTGCAATAATTAGCAGAAATGTCAAAACTGAAATAAATGTGATTTGATTGCTAAATGAAGTGGATCTATCAAATTCGCTGTAATCATAATAACGATGTGGCATTCCTATAAGTTCAATATAATGCATTGGGAGTAGCAGAAAACTTGTGCTTAAAAAGGTAATCCAAAAATGGATATAGCCTAAAGTATAGTTCAATTGTCTCTTGAATATTTTGTCAAACCAGTAATAGGTTGCGGCAAAAACCGTAAATGCTAAAGCAACAAAAATAAGTGGGTAAGCGTAGGGTATTACAAAATAGGTGTCATGCAAATGAATGTCAAAAGCGGAATTCCCATAAATGATCGGTAATACACAAACTAAAATAAGGTAGCTAAATAACACTATTGTAAAAAGCACGTCAGGAGTAAAGCTGATATATTTCTTGAAAATCTTTATAAGCAGGTAGTAAATGAAAACTGCTATCAATAACATAAATGGAGTAATAACTAATCCTAAAAAGGGATTCAACCCAGTAACAAATTGATGGTGTGCCGACATAATCATTACCGGAATAAAGGCGAATAACGCAGATAGAGATATGATTATTAAAATTTTTTTCATTAAGCAGTAAGTAGCTGGTTAAAAAATAACAGGGTGACACACGCAAACTAAATATACGAAGGTTTTTAACTCTTTAAGGAAGGATGATTTTTGAAAGCTTGTTAAATGTATTGGTGTGCCAAGAACGCAGGTGAAGGTCGCTGCTATCCATTGCAAGCCGGGCACAGGGCTTTGTCCCTATGTTTATCGGGACTTCACCGGGCTTTCCATTTCTATCCGGCAGCCTGGCAACAAAATCTAGTTTTTGATTTTATAAAAGTGTTTTGCAATGTCATACCTTTATGAGTTACGTGCAAATAGAGAACTAAATGGCAATTCAGAGTATTTCTCAAGAAGCTTTTGACAATTATAATGTAATCAAATATCCTACTGGCGTAGCCACTGAAGTGCAATGGTTTGCCGATGATGAGGCAAATATTTTAGGAATTATTTTGCAAGACAACTTCGATCGAGATTGGAGCTACGTAATTCTTTCCCTCGATCACAATAAAGAATACATTTTATCTGATGTAGACGCTTCTATTGAAACAATGAATAAGGCAATAAATATCTTAATATCAAAAATGATAAATATTGCTAAAACTGGTAAGATCGAAAAAGACATTTATAATTCAACATTATTTGACAAAGCTTCGGAGATTATAATAACCGATATCAATGAAGAGGTAAAGAAGTATTTTAGAAAATATCCTCAAAAACTGTATGAAATAAATCCGAGAAAGTTTGAAGAATTAATCGCAAGTATACTTGAAGATTTAGGTTTCGATGTTGAATTAACTAAAGCGACTAGGGATGGAGGACGAGACATAATTGCGAGTATTAAAAATGCAGTAACCAGTTTTTTATCGTATATCGAATGCAAAAGAT
>CAZDHQ010000603.1:0-3467 GCA_964505135.1 uncultured Ferruginibacter sp. | reverse complement strand
TGAATTGCTGGCCGAATATTTTGGCTTAGCTGATCTCTATATTATGCCAAGTAAAAAAGAAGGATTTGGAATAGTGTTTATTGAGGCAATGCATTTTAGACTGCCAGTGATTGCCGGCAATAAAGATGGCTCAGTAGATGCGCTGCTCGGTGGCCGTCTCGGCTTACTGGTTAATCCAGACGATCAGCAGGAAATTGATAAAACACTTGAAAAACTAATCCGGGAAAAAGATCATTACTTACCAGATCAACAATTACTGGAAAGTCATTTTGGTTTTGATGCGTACAAATCATCTCTTAGCAATATCATAAACAGCACAATGCAGTCAGCGTAATTACAGGGCATGCTTAAAAAAGAAACACAGGTGAATGAGGATAGGCAATGGGATTTGGTAATAGAGCCGTGCGGTAAATTACTTGATCTAAAGTTAAAAGAAATATGGCATTACCGAGACCTCCTTATGTTGCTTGTAAGGAGAGATTTTGTTTCCTTTTATAAGCAAACCATTCTTGGACCAATTTGGTTTTTTATACAGCCACTCTTCACTACTATTATCTATACATTTGTTTTTAGCAGCCTTGCTGGTATTAAAACAGACGGCGTACCACCGCCGCTTTTTTATATGACAGGCATTACTGCCTGGAATTATTTTTCAGATTGCCTAACCAAAACTTCCACCGTTTTTCGTGACAATGCCTCTGTTTTTGGTAAAGTGTATTTTCCTCGTTTGATTATGCCCATCAGCATAGTTGTTTCAAATCTTGTAAAGTTTGGAATTCAGTTTTTATTGCTTTTAATGATGATAATTTTCTATCAATTTAAAGGCTTTTCGATCAATTGGAATATATATATTCTTCTATTCCCATTACTGATTTTGTTAATGGCTTTACTTGGTTTAGGGACAGGATTAATAGTGTCGGCTTTAACAACAAAATATCGGGATATGATTTTCTTATTGAATTTTGGTGTTCAATTGATGATGTATGCCACAGCAGTCGTGTATCCTTTATCAGAGGCAATAAAGAAATATCCAAGTTATCAACAAATCTTTTCCTTAAATCCAATGACAACCATAATTGAAACCTTTCGATTAGGTTTTATCGGAATAGGTCAATTTAGTTGGGGAACATTTATACAAAGTAGTCTTTTCTGTGTTTTCATCACATTTATTGGGTTAGTAGTTTTCAATAAAGTTGAAAAGAACTTTGTAGATACTGTTTAAAATTGAAAACATTTCCAAGGCATATCAATTAGGCACAATAAGCACTGGTACTTTCTCGCAGGATGTTGAACGATGGTGGGCACGTGTAAGAAGGAAGCCTGATCCTTTTCAAAAAATTGGAAATTTAGGTGGAGCAAACGTGTATGATAAGAATCAAATAGTTTGGAGTTTAAAAAATATTAATTGTGAAATTGAACAAGGAGAGGCAATTGGAATTATAGGAAGAAATGGAGCAGGTAAAAGTACATTATTGAAAATTCTTAGTAGAATTACCTCACCCACGAAAGGGGTAATAAGGGCTCGTGGACGTATTGCCAGTTTGCTCGAAGTTGGAACTGGTTTCCATCCTGAATTGACAGGTAAAGAAAATATATATTTAAATGGTGCAATTCTAGGAATGAGAAGAAATGAGATATCTCAAAAGCTAAATGAGATTATTGAATTTAGTGGAGTAGAAAAATATATTGACACTCCCGTTAAACGATATAGTAGTGGCATGTATGTAAGACTGGCTTTTGCTGTAGCTGCTCATTTAGATTCTGATATTTTAGTGGTTGATGAAGTATTAGCAGTTGGTGATGCAGAATTTCAAAAAAAATGTTTAGGTAAAATTGGAGATGTAACTAAAGATGAAGGTAGGACTGTTTTATTCGTTAGCCATAACATGAGTGCAATTCAAAACTTATGTTCAAAATGTCTTTTGTTAAACTATGGCGAAATGCTAAAATTTGGGCAAACCCAAGAGACACTAAATCATTATGTAGAATTAGCGATGAGTGTTGATCTTGAGAATCATGTATACGATAATAAATACAGACTAATAAGAAATGTGATTTTAAAGAATAAAGATCTTGAAGAGATAAAAGAAATTTTTATGAATGATGATCTTCTCATTCAATTCGAGATTTCTTTTAGAGAAAAAATTTCAAATGCAGAAATAGGAATCAATGTCAAAAATATATATGACGAGATATTCACCCATGTCACTACACTAGATAAGGGTATTTCAATTGATGGAGAAGAAACTCAGACAAAAACAGTAACGGTAAAGTTAACAAATTTGAACTTTACTCCCGGCTTATATAAGATAGATATAGCTCTGGTTAACGGAACTGATAGGTATGAGTTTTTAGAAAATGTGACGTCTTTTCATATCATACAAGGCAGTACAATAAAACGCCCTAATTTGTTCCCTGCTCATGTGAAAACATATGTCTATAGTGATTGGGATGTGACCACGTAGTTCCGTTTGTAAATATGCTTTTAGAAAAGCCAGTTCCATTGAGAGTTTTTGATTGTGTAATCTTTAATGGTGAGATCGACTTACTTCTTCTGAGACTCAGAATCATGTATCCTTACATAGAAGAGATGCTGATTATAGAAGCTGGAATTACTTTTTCTGGAATAAAGAAGGCGTCAACTTTTAAACCAAACAGTTATTTGTTCGATGAATTCAGTGATAAAATCAATTATCACTTTATCGAAGAACTGCCATTTAATGATCCCTGGCAAAATGAGCATTACCTCCGTGATCAGTTGAGGCACTTAACAAACGCTAATGACGAAGATGTAATTACTATTGCTGATACTGATGAAATTATTAATGTTCCGGAGGTCATAAATAAAATGGATTCTGAACTCAAACCTGCAACCATAAAATTGAATACATATTATTACTATCTCAATTGCAAATCAAATGAAGTAATAAATGTTACCCTCATCTCTAAGTTTAAATATGTGAAGGGATATTCACTTGGAAATCGTAGCCTTTATCATGACTATTTTAAAAGGGAAATTTCAGGGGAAATTGTCAACAATGGAGGACATTTTACTTATCAATTCGGAAGTGATGTATCCAGGTATATTAAAAAGATCAGAAGCTTTTCTCATCAAGAATTTAATAAACCTTATTTTTTAAATCAAAAGCGAATAAAAAAGTGCGTTAAATATCTTTTGGATTTATACGAAAGAGATGGCTTCAGCTATTCAATAATTAATAAAGATGATTGGCAAGGAACATTTCTGGAGAAAGTAGTTTCACTAAACTCTGATCCTAAATTTATTATTCGATCTAATTTTTACAATACATTTTTGAAATGGCTTGATCCATATTTCTTAAGGGATTATAGTAAGAAATTGAATAAGCGCATACAGTATTTAACAAGACGTGTCTTGGAGGCGTGGTAAAAATGATCGAAAACTAATTTAATACTTATGTCAACCCTTGCCGTTGTGATACCGGCGT
>CAZDHQ010000602.1:2269-3476 GCA_964505135.1 uncultured Ferruginibacter sp. | reverse complement strand
AAACTATTGCAAGACCAGCAATTGTTTGAAGAAAAGAAAAAAAGAGAAAATGAAATCTTTGCTCAAAAACTGCAGCAGGAAAAACTAAAAATTGAAACTGATCTACAGCAGCAAATCACCAAATCTATTGCAGCAGACTTTGAGAACAAATTAAGATTGCTTGAAAATAACAATCGGGATAATGAAGAGAAATTAAAAGAAGCAAGAAGGAAAGAACTGGAATTTTTGCAAAAGGAACAGGAAATAAAAAACAAAGAAGCCGAACTGGAAATAACACTGCAAAAGAAACTACAGCAGGAAAGAGAACTACTGGCAGAACAAATCCGCAAGCAGGAAGCTGAGAAAAATAACATAAAAGAAAATGAACTTCAGTTTAAACTTAAAGAACTGCAAGTACAACTGGAGGAACAGAAAAAGTTAGCCGACGAAATGAAAAGAAGGGCGGAGCAAAGCTCTATGCAGCGCCAGGGAGAAGCGCAGGAATTATTGCTGGAAGAAATTTTAAAAGAAATATTTCCATTTGACCTGATTGAAGAAGTAGGTAAAGGAGTAGAAGGAGCTGATTGCATACAAACCATCAGGAACAGCAGCGGTAAAGAATGCGGCAAAATCATTTATGAAAGTAAACGCACTAAGGGATGGAGCAATAACTGGATAGAAAAGCTAAAAACAGACAAAAGAAATCGCAGTGCTGATGTAGCCATATTGGTTACCCAAACTTTTCCAAAAGACATGGAACGCTTTGGTGAAAAAGAAGGTATATGGATATGCAATTTTACCGAGGTAAATAGCGTTGCATATCTTTTAAGAAATAGTATTGTACAACTATACGAAGCTCAAAAAAGCCAGGAAAATAAAGGTGATAAAATGCACATGCTGTATGATTATCTAACCGGCAATGAGTTTAGAGGGCAAATGGAAGCAATTGTGGAGGGTTTTATGTCAATTAAAAACGGTATCAATAAAGAGAGACTGCAAATGGAAAAAATATGGAAAGAAAGGGAAAAGCAGTTAGAAAAAGTATTGCTCAGTACCAGTGGTCTCTATGGTTCAATTAAGGGTATAGCAGGTGCAAGCGTGGGGAATATTCCGCTGCTGGATGGCACTGCTGATGAAGAATTGTTGCCTGGTTAGGTAGCCTTTCTCCCTTAAGATTTACAACAACCTGCTACTATGGAACAACACAATAATTTAACCCTCGTATACT
>CAZDHQ010000602.1:0-2259 GCA_964505135.1 uncultured Ferruginibacter sp. | reverse complement strand
ATTATCATTTTAAGATTTAGAAAAATCAGAACAGAGTTGCTGGATGAAGATGCAACTAATCCTGCTCATATAGTAGATCCTGTACCCAGGCGTTCACTGATTTATAAAGGAAGTGAGTTCAATTTTTCAGACGAGGAGATTATTGCTATTCTTGAAAGATACTCGTTTTATTACCGCAATCTTAGCATTGAAAGAAAACAAAAGTTTTTATTTCGCTTAAAGCAATTCATCAGCAAAAAGTATTTCATTATACACGATGAAGACGGCTTTAAAGAAATGCCTGTATTAATTTGTGCGGCTGCCATTCAGATAAGTCTTGGCCTTGAAGAATACATACTTCCGCATTTTTCTCATATCCATATTTTCCCGGAAGAATTCATCGGCATATCACCCACATTCAGGTTCCTGCAGGGCAATGTTTCTGGGCACTGTATCCATCTTTCATGGAAACATTTTTTACATGATATCAAAAACATAAGCGATGGAGAAAACGTGGGCTTGCATGAAATGGCACATGCATATTATTATCAAAACTTTGAAACGGGAGAAGCGGTAAGCAAAGATTTTGTAAGCAAATTTGAAGGCTTTAATCACTATGGAGATAAGATTTTAAAAAAAGAATTAGAGCCCGGCAACGAACTATACACAGACTACGGCTTAAGAAATATGTACGAGTTTTGGGCGGAAAGTATTGAATTGTTTTTTGAGAAGCCTGCAGCATTAAAATATAAATACCCGGAGCTTTACGATATCATCAAAAACATTTTGAAGCAGGATACTTTAGAAAAATCAGCTTAGTACCCAGCAAACACATTCGTTATCCAGCAACATTAAATTGGCTTCGAGTTTAATTGTAGTTTTTTTTGTCACTCTGCAAACGGCTTTGCCTGTGTATTCATGAAACTGCATCTGGTCAATGTGCATATCATCAATAAAATCGAGTTCGCCTGCTCCGTACCATTTATATAAAGCTTCCTTTATACTCCAGGCCATGGTCAAAAAAGTATGAGGCTGTTGTTGCTGCTGTTCCTGGATGTTGTTGATTAGTTGCTGTTCCCCTGTTGATAAAAATTTGTGTTTTACTTTATCCACCTTTACACTAATTCTTTCTACATCCACTCCCACTCTGTTTTTACTGCTTACCATTACTGCAGCATAGTCCCCGCAGTGAGAAATGCTAAAATGGTAAGCTTCATTCTCTAAAAATGGTTTCCTTGTATCCGCTATCTTGATCAGCTTGTAAGGAAAATCTGGATACAATTCTTTTAGTAAATATCTGCCTGCCAGGTGCTGTAATCGTTTGTGGGGGTGAGTGATGGAACGCTGGAGTGGCACATCCTCAAAAAAAATTTCTTCTTCCTGTATATGCCACACACCCAGCCTGGAATAAGAGTTAATATTTTGTTGATAAACCATCGGCATAAAGCACAATACAATTTGATTTTTTTAAAATTAAATAAGCAAATTAGCAGCTCGGCAAGAGCAAAGCTAAGTTTGCACACTGTTTTAAAAAAACATAATTACACCAATGATACTAAGTGATAAAAGAATTTTGGAAGAAATTGATAAAGGAACCATTAAGATAGAACCGTTTGACAGGGATTGCCTTGGCAGCAACAGCTATGATGTGCACCTGGGTAAATACCTTGCTACTTATAAAAATAATGAACTGGATGCAAAGAAGCACAATGAGATTGTACACTTTGAAATTCCTGAAGAAGGCATTGTATTACTGCCCCATGTTTTTTATTTGGGTGTAACACAGGAATATACTGAAACACACAGCCATGTACCTTTTCTTGAAGGCAAATCATCCACAGGGCGTTTAGGCATTGATATACATGCCACCGCCGGAAAAGGTGATGTAGGCTTCTGCGGGAACTGGACGCTGGAAATATCCGTTAAGCAACCCGTAAGGGTTTATTATGGCATGCCTATCGGTCAGCTAATTTATTTCCCGGTAGAAGGTGAAATTGAAATCAGGTATAACCAAAAGAAGAATGCCAAATACAGCGGCCAGATCAATAAGCCTGTAGAAAGTATGATGTGGAAGAACAAATTTTAATCCCTCATCAACACTATTCCGCTTAAAACTCAGGATAGTTTTCGGCTATCATTTCTTCGAACACCGGCCTTGAAAGATCCCATTCATTTACCAGGCTTTCAAAATAGCTGATACCGTTCTCATGATATTTTTCATCTCTGAACAGTTTGTCTATTTCCCAGCAAATAGTTTCAAGATTGGGAAGCCCGGCAATA
>CAZDHQ010000601.1:375-3481 GCA_964505135.1 uncultured Ferruginibacter sp. | reverse complement strand
CTTTACCCTGTTATTTATCCATATATCCAAACTAAAACCTAACATAATCTTAAACCTATGATGTATCCTGAAATGTCAGACGAAAAGCTGCTGCAATTTTATTTATCAGGGAATACCGCAGCGCTGGCTACACTAACCGACCTGTATAAAGACAGGATATATACCACCATTTTTGGCCTGGTGCAGGATAAACATGTGGCGGAAGACATCTTTCGTGAAACCTTTGTTTCAGTGATCAATCAATCATTGGCTGGCAAAATGCCTGAAAACAGTAACTTTTTGCAATGGGCTAAATACATTGCAGAGCAGTTATGTGTAGAGTACACCCGGAGAAGTAAAATGCCACTGATTGCAGACAATGCACCTGCTGAAACCACCGGCCTTATTGAATACAATGTGTCTACTATTGATTCCGGTATCATGTACTATGATTGCCACAGTAAGCTAAGGAGCATGATAGAAATGCTGCCTGAAAAACAGCGGGAAGTGGTATCGCTCAGCCATTATGCAGGCATGAGTTTCAGAGAGATAGCAGACCGCATGAAATGCAGCCTCACTGCTGTACTGGATCACATGAAGAACGGACTTTCTAACTTGAGAATGATGATGCTGGAAAAAGAAATTGTTTTGCGATGATCAAACTGTAACCCTGTGTAGTGTATCCAGATATTGCCGGCTAAATGTAGCCCCCAATCCGGCAGCATCCGGCAACGCAATTTCACCCGTATTGCTGTAGCCAATTCCACCCAATACCGGATCTTCTTCAAACATCAGCGGTGTATCAAAATCGCAGTGAACAATTGTATCGCTACTCAATGCCAAATGAGCCGCAGCTGTAAACGCTAATCTCGACTCCAAAAAACCGCCCAATTGTATGTTTACTTTATTTGCTTCTGCAATGCAGATTATTTTTTCTGCACGAAAGATGCCGGATGATTTGCCAAGTTTTACATTAAAATAATCGCAGGCATTTAAATCAAGCAGGCGCTTTGCATCATGTTCATCACAGCAGCTTTCGTCTGCCATTATTTTTATCGGGCTTTGTAATTTAATTTTTGGCAACTCCATAAAATTCCATCTTGGAATGGGTTCTTCGCAATGCTGGATATTGCAGGGTGCCAATGCATGTAATATTTCTATGGCATCATTGGTATTCCATCCCTGGTTGGCATCTATTCTTATAGGAATATCATTTCCTACTGCCGCCCTTATTTGTTTTATTCTTTCAATATCATCCTCTTTTTTGCCACCTAGTTTTACTTTGATTACCTGGAATCCACTTGCTTTAATCTTCGAAGCATCTGCAGCCATCTTTGCAGCGTCACTCAAGCTAACGGTAAAATCTGTAATCAATGTTTTGTTATTGCTGCCGCCTAAAAATTCAAACAATGGTAAACCTGCATATTGCGAAGCGATATCATACAGCGCCATATCAAATGCACTTTTGATACTGCTGTTGGCATAAATCACCTTATCCATTGCAGCATGACAGCTTTCAATGTCCAGTGCATTTTTTTCTTTGAGCACGGCGGCTAAATATTTTCCCACCACCATGCCTGTTTCCATACTCTCTCCATTGATGCTCATAAAAGGACTGCACTCGCCGGTACCTGTAATTCCCTGATCCGTTTCAATGATCACAATCACATTTTCTGCATAGGTAAGTGTACCCAGCGAAATGATGAAGGGTTCTTTTAACTTTATTGTAGAAGCGTAGATATTGATTGACTTTATAATAGCCGCAGCCATAAAAATAGTTTATCTGCAAATGTATTTATGCTATGGTAAATAAGATCCAAATGATCGAAGTTGTTTTCCTGAAGAGCATGGAAGAAGTATAATAGCCTTTCACAGCTAATCCTTTAATGTATACACTATCTCCACCATACCATTCTTATACGCATTCCATTCTTTTAGATACAATGCCCTCTCTTGCAGGCTGCTGTCAAATAGCGAAATTCCATCACTTAAAATGATAGGCAATATGGATAACCTTATTTCATTCGCTAATTGCATACGGATAAACTCCCTTGCCAGCGTGGCGCCACCTGCTATCCAAACATTATTGTAATTAGGTTTAAGCTTTTCAGTTACCAGTTTTTGTAAATCGCCTGAGTAAATTTCAACACCGGAATGATAAAGAGGCAGGTTGCGATTAGTTAACACAATTAAAGAAGTGTTGCCATAGGCCCACCCGTACTGTGCGGCCAATGCAAGCGCATGCTCATACGTGTAGGCTCCCATTACATAGCAGTCTATTGAAGAAAGAAAGGATGTTGTTTGTTGGTCTGTTAATTCAATTCCTTTTTCATACTTGCATGCCGTGTTAAACCATTCAATACTGTTATCTTTTTTAGCGATAAAGCCATCGAGACTTGATACCATGTGAACAGTTATTTTACCTATGCCGGTCATACCCGTAGTTTATTTATAATTGTAATACCAGTTGCCTTGATTGTTTTGATTAAAATTTCCATGCTGTCAATATAAGAAAATTGCTGACGATCAAAATATTCAAATCTATTACAAGTTTTTACCGAGGCAAAATAGGGGCAGCAAGGCAGGCAATATAATTACATCTCCTGTTTAATCAATTTTGTTTGCTGATAGTCTTCGAATGATTGTGTAATCATTGTTACATACCAGCATTTATTGTTACTGCAAGCCAGTTCTTGCACGTTTATAAAAGCTCATCACAAGTCCGTTAGGAAACGTATCTGTTTTAATGTGTTGAAACTGGAGGTCAGCATCCAGGCTGCCAAAAAGTGGTATGCCCTCACCAATTAGAACCGGCATAGTGGAATGAATCAATTCATCCACCAGGTCTTCCTTTAAAAAACTTTGAATCAATTTGCCGCCATCCAGGTAAACTGTATTAAAACCCTTTTCACACAATAGTTTCAATGCTTGCCCGGGTGTGGCAGAAATAACTTCAGCTTGCTGTTCCAATTCTGGAGGCAAATGCTTTAGGCTGTTGCTTAACACAAACACTTTTTTGGTGTAAGGCCATGGACTAAAGGTCAACACTTTTTCAAAGGTGTTTTTACCCATCAACAGGCAATCAACTCTATTTATAAGCTGGTGGTAAGATTCAAACACATCGGGT
>CAZDHQ010000601.1:0-365 GCA_964505135.1 uncultured Ferruginibacter sp. | reverse complement strand
CATCGGGTGTGGAGTACGGCATTAGCCAGTCTATTTCGCCGTTATGCCGGGCAATATAGTGATCAAGACTGGTGCCGATGTAAACAATCGTCTTCAAGTTGATATGGTGTTTTATACTGTTAGGTAAATGAAATAAATTTAACCGGGAAAGCTAATACAGCACCCTGAATAATAAGAAAGGCAAAGGCGCAAATTAAAATACAATATGAAAAGAAGGATGACCATTTATAATATTTTGGGTATTATCTTTTTGCTGTTTCAATTGCCTGAGTATATTGGAAACCTGCTGTATACTGAATTCAAGGATGTGGAGCAGGACCTGGGTGTAGCAGTAAGGCTGGGAGGGTATTGGGCTTAAATTTTAT